>CAZIVZ010000414.1:0-3348 GCA_964542495.1 uncultured Aquihabitans sp. | reverse complement strand
GCTCATGTTGATGACCTTGGCCGGGTTCGCGTTGGCGGGAAAGCCCGACACGGCGAGGCCCGCCGCCCAGCGGATGCCGTCGGAGATGTCGCTCAGGTAGCCGCCGCACTTGCCGAGCACCCGCACCGGAAGGATCTTCGAGCCCCAGGCGATGCCGGCCACACCGGCGGCGTTGTTGCCGTTGGCGCCGATGGTGCCGGCCACGTGGGTGCCGTGCCAGCTCGAGTCGTCCACCCCGCAGCCCTCGAAGAAGCCACCGACCTCGCCATCCTCGGCCGCGGTGATCCAGTCTCCGGGGTCGTGGGCGTCGGCGTCGCGGGCGCCGCCGTCGTTGGCCACCAGCGCCTCGCTGATCATGTCGTACCCGGCCACGAAGCGGCCGGCCAGGTCGGCGTGGTCGAGGTACCCGGTGTCGAGCACGGCCGTGACCGCCGAGGCCGAACCCGTGGTGATGTCCCACGCCGGGGGCAGGTTGGCGCCGTAGTTGGTGCTCGCCGTCACCGCCTTCATGTCCCACTGCTGGTTGAAGAGGGTGTCGTTGGGCGTGAGCGTGGCGAACTGGCGGGCGTCGGGCTCCACGTAGTCGACGCCGGGCTGCGCGGCCCAGCTCCGGGCCAGGGCGGCGACGGCCGACGGCGAGTACTTGTCGTCGAGCTTCACCACCCAGGAGCCGTCGCCCATCTGGCGGGCCACGTCCACCCCCTCACCCGACGGACCACGCAGACCCGAGGCGTCGGGGCGGGACTCGTCGGTGAAGTGGACGATCATCTGGTCGGTGGCGGTGGCCAGCCCGCTCGGCGAGGCCGCGGGAGCCGGTGGCGCCTGGTCCGGCGCGGCGCCCGACGGTGCGGACGTGATGCCGACCGTCGCCAGGAGAAGTGCCCCACAGATCGTGACCCGTGCAAAGCCCCGCATGACTACCCCCACATGAGTTGGGGATCCACCCGCGTCGGCGGTTGACCCCCGGGTCCGATTACGTGTCCGAGTTCGGCATCGGCGGGCCGCTGAGACCACCGCAAGAGAGCCGACCGTCGCAGAGCGTAGGGGTAGGCCGACAACCACGCAATGATCTGCGGCGAAGCGCTGCCGATCACCCAAAGGAGATGCCGCGATGCACCGTTGATACCGGCGCGATCCATCACGCGCTTCCCAGCCCTCCGTTGCCCGCCACCTACGGTGGCGCCGCGTGGCGCGACCTCGCTCGGGAAGCTCTGCTACGCGCCCCCGGCCCCCAGCGTCGATTCCGTCCGTCGTGGGTCACGCTCGAGCAACTTGCAGCCGACGCTGCCGCCCGTCGGGACCAGTACGCGCCGATCACCGCTGCGTTCGACTATGCGCCGGGCGGAACCGCGAGCTACTACCCGTTCCTCGCCGGTCTCGCCGACGTCTTGGGAGCGACGCGCGTCCTCGAGATCGGCACCTTCCACGGCGGGTCAGCCCGCGCCCTCGCCTCGGGCATGCGCGGGGGAAGGCTGGTCACCCTCGACGTCGAACCTCAGGGAATCGCATCGCTCGCCGGTCACCCGATCGTTCGCGCCTTCCAAGCCGACGCAACGTCCCTCGCGGGGTTCGAGCTGGCCCGAGCGGAGCTCGATGGCCCGGTCGACCGCGCCTTCGTCGACGGCGATCACGATCGCTGGGAGACCATGCGTGCCTTCATGGCGTGCCAGTGGCTCGGCGCACGGATCATCGTGTTCGACGACATCGACCTCAACGACGAGATGCGCGCCTTCTGGCGTGACCTCGGAACACCGCACCGGTTCGCCGTCGAGACGCTCGATCTGGCCACGATTGACCCGTCCATCCGCCCGGACACCGGAATGGGCCTCGCCCGGCTCCCCCGTCCGCGGTTCCGTTGACTCGGCGCAACGCTGCCGGCGCGCCCCTCCCCAGCAACCATCCGTGGTCGACAACACCGACTTGAATGGCGAGATGCGCTGCCGCAGCCCCCTCAGCCGCGTTCGCGCCGACCGCAGCCTGCAACTGCTGACGCTGATCGCGATCGTGGGGCTGGCGTTGAGGCTGTACGTCGTCTGGCGTGCCCGGGTGGTACTCGCTCCCGCCGGCGACGCCTACGACAGCCCGGTGTACATAGCCCTGGGCTACACTTGGCGGAACGGATCCGCCCTCGACTTGGACGCGCCCGCCGCCTGGTACTTCCCGCCCGGCTACCCACTGTTCCTGGGCGCGATCATCACCGTGCGAGACCTCCTCGGCGGAATCGGCGGGCTGCGCGTCTGGGTGGGGGCAGTCCAGTCGGTCCTCGCCGCTGGGGCAATCGTCGTCATCGGGCTGCTCAGTCGCCGAATCGCCTCGGGCCCGCGCGCCGGTCGCTGGCTCGGAGCGTTTGCCGCCCTCATCCTGGCGTTTTGGCCAGGACAGGTCATCTCGTCGGCCGTGATCATGAGCGAGGGGGTCTTCACGCCGCTGTTCGTCTTCGGCATGGCCCTGCTCCTGTGGGACGACGAACGCGAACCCGCCCGGCTCGCCGTCGCGGGTGCCGTCTTCGGCTACCTCCTGACCACGCGGTACAGCGCAATTCCACTGGTCGCCGTCGCGGTGGCTGTTGTGGCCAGCAGAGGTGATCGAGGACGACCCGGTCGCGCTCGGGCCGCGTCCGTCGGCGTCGCATGGTTCCTGGCCTCGCTCATGGTGTTCCTCAGCCCGTGGCTGGCATTCCACGCGTACACAACAGGTCGCCTCGTGCCCCACGAGAGCGGCGCGTTCAACCTCTGCTCGGGGAACCACGAGGGGGCAACCGGGCACTTCGAGCCACGGGAACCCCGCTGCGACCCCTCTCGGCGGAGCTACGAGCAGATCGGGGAGGACGCACGCCGGTGGATCATGGCCAACCTCGACCAGCAACCGCGCCTCGTCTCGGTTCGCTTGGCCGATGTGTTCGGCGCCGGGGACGACTACGCCCTTGCGGCCTACCCGTCGCCGGCCAGCTACGAGCTCCCCATGGACGGCGCCAGGGTGGCGCGCGCCATCAACACCTGGTGGCACGTGTCCCGCTGGCTAGCGCTGGCGGGTTTGCTCGTGGGAATCGCGATCTGCGACAACAGGTTCCGATGGATGGCCGCACTGTCGATGGCGCTGCTCCTCGGCCCCCTGATGACCACGGGCACGCCCCGTTACCACGACCCACTGGTGCCGTTCATGGCGGTGTGCATCGCGAGCATTCCCGTCGCAGCAGGTCGCTCCGCGATGCTGGCACGACGCCGATCCCCTTCGTCGCTCGCCCCGAAACGACCAGAGCCGGCCCCAAGGGACCGGCTCTGACCTGGTTGCGCTGGCTCGGAGGGTGGGGCTCGAACCCACGACCCGCTGATTAACAGTCAGCTGCTC
>CAZIVZ010000413.1:0-3375 GCA_964542495.1 uncultured Aquihabitans sp. | reverse complement strand
CCGCCATCTCGCCGTTCAACTTCCCGCTCAACCTGGTGGCCCACAAGGTGGCGCCGGCCATCGCCGCCGGCTGCGCCGTGGTGCTCAAGCCGGCGAGCCAGACCCCCATGTCGGCCATCCGCCTGCACGAGATCCTGATGGACGAGTGCGGCCTCCCGGCCGGATGGATCAACGTGGTCACCGGGGCCGGCGGCAGCGTCGGCGACCCGCTCGTGGAACACCCCGACGTCGCCGTGGTGACCTTCACGGGGTCGCCCGAGGTCGGCTGGGCCATCGCCGCCAAGGCTGCACGCAAGAAGGTGGGTCTGGAGCTGGGCAACAACGCGCCGCTCATCATCGACGCCTCCGGCGACTGGGAGACGGCCGCCGCCAAGGTCTCGGTGGCCGGCTTCAGCCACGCCGGCCAGTCCTGCATCTCCACCCAGCGGATCTACGTGCACCGCAGCGTGGTCGACGAGTTCACCGCCGCGCTGGTGGCCCGGGTCGAGTCGCTGGTGGTGGGGGATCCCCTCGACGAGGCCACCGACGTGTCGGCGCTGATCAGCCCCGGGGAGACGGCCCGGGTCAAGGGCTGGATCGACGACGCCGTCCGGGGCGGGGCGGTGGTGGCCACGGGCGGCGAGCAGCGGGCGCGGCTGCTCACCCCGACGGTCCTCACCGGGATCACGCCCACCATGGAGGTCAGCGCCAACGAGGTGTTCGGGCCGGTGGTGGGCATCGCCGCGTTCGACCACCTCGACGAGGCCCTGGCCCTGGCCAACGACACCCGGTACGGGCTCCAGGCGGCCATCTTCACCGAGCAGCTCGACGGCGCGCTGCGCGCCGCCCACGAGCTCGACTTCGGGGGCGTGCTGGTCAACGAGGTGCCCACGTTCCGCACCGACCAGATGCCCTACGGCGGCATCGGTGACAGCGGCAACACGAAGGAGGGTCCGTACTACGCGGTGCGCGAGATGACCCACGAGCGACTCGTGGTCATCGCCCGATGACCGCCGTCGGCAGGTAGGTGGCCGTCGACGAGATCAGACTCCTCGCCCGGTTCGGCGCGCTCGTCCGTACCACCCCGGTGCCACTCGGTGAGGCGGCGCTCGTGGCCGCGGCGGTCCTCGGGCACCCCCAGCCGGTCGCCGTCGGAACGGACCGCCTGGCCGAGCTGGCCGATGCGGTGCCCGGCGCAGACCCCGACCTGAGCGACGTCACCCGCCACCTCTTCGGCACGGTGGGGCTCCGCGGCGACCGCGCCGGCTACTACACACCCGAGAGCTCGCTGCTGCCGGCCGTGCTCGATCGCGGCCGCGGGATCCCGGTCTCGCTGGCGATCGTGGCCGCCGACGTCGCCCGGCGGAGGGGGCTGACCGCGGTGGTGGTGGGGATGCCCGGGCACGTCCTGTTGGGCGACGCCGACCCGCCCGCTCGCTGGTGCGACGTCTTCAACGGTGGCGAGTGGCTCGACGCCCTCGGCGCCCGGGCGCGCTTCGCGTCGATCCACGGCCGCCATGCGCCGTTCGATCCCCGGTTCCTCGGCGCGTCCTCGGACCCGGCGGTGATCGCGCGGCTCCTCGCCAACCTGGTGGGGATCTACCAGGCGGCCGGCGACGGCCACGGGCTGGTGCGGACGCTGCTCCTTCGAGCGCAGATCCCGGGGGTGGCCCGTGCCGAGAGGCCGCAGCTGGCGGCGGCGCTCGCCGCGGTGGGCCGGTTCCAGGAGGCGGCCGAGGTCTGGCAGGCCGAGGCGGGCGGGGGACCAGGAGCCGGGGCCACGGCGGCGGGCGCCGAGGCGGCGCGGCTGCGAGCGCGGATGAACTGACGAACCGGCCGAGGTTGCGCCGGCTCAGCTGGCCGTGGCGGGGATGACCAGGTGCCCGAGGTGGGGCGCCTCGTTCAGAGACACGAGCTGGCGGTGCGTCTCGCCCGAGATCACCCGGCTCACGCTGGTGTAGGCCGGCTCGAAGAAGATGGTGCCCGGCAGGTGCAGCACCTGCGACAGGTAGGCGTTGATGACGCCGCCGTGGCACACGACGGCCACCCGCTCGCCCCGGTGTGCTTCGGTGATGGCATCCACCGCGGCCACCACCGTGCGACGGAACTCCTGGCGCTCCTGTTCGGCTTCGGGGGACAGCCACGCGTCCACCGCCTCCTGCCAAGCCACGGGGTCGGCGCGCAGCTCCTCGATGGGGACATACGTGGGGAGGTGGGCGTCGAACTCCTTCAGCTCGGCCACCGTGGAGAGGCCCGAGCCCGACGCCTCGGCCAGCGGTGCCGCCGTCTCCTGGGCCCGCCGCATCGGGCTGGCGTAGACGTGATCGACGCCGTGGGGCGCCCACCACTCGGCGAGGAGATCGGCCTGGCGGGCCCCCTCGTCGGAGAGCGCAGGGTCCGCCGGAGCGTTCCCGCCATCGATGCGCACGGGCAGGGCATGTCGGATCAGCCAGAGCTCCACGATCGAGGAGCGTAGGTGAGCGGGCGGCGGGCCAATAGGGTCCGGCCGTGACGTTGGGTGGACACCTCGGCGGGGGAGCGCAGTGAGCTTCGTCCGCACCACCGAGCACGGCCTGCACGTCGTCCGCTACGGCGAGCCGGACGGCCGACCACCCGTGGTCGTGGTCCACGGCGGGCTCGACCGGGCGTCGTCGTTCGGTCGGGTGGCGCGCCAGCTCGCCGACGTCCCGGTCGTCATGTACGACCGTCGCGGCTACGGGCGGTCGCTCGCCGCCGGTCCCGCTCCGATCGATGTCCACGTCGACGATCTGCTCCGGGTGATCGGAGACGGACCGGCGGTGGTGTTCGGCCACTCGGTGGGCGGGGTGATCGCGATGCTGGCGTCGCGGCGCCGGCCGGACCTGGTGGCGGCCCTGCTGGCCTACGAGCCACCACTTCCGTGGCTCGACTGGTGGCCTCGCCGGTCGCGACCCCGGAGCGCCATGGATCCCGGCGACGAGGCCGAGAGGTTCATGCGGCAGATGGTGGGGGACCGCATCTGGGAGCGCCTCCCCGCTCGGACGCGTGCCGAGCGCCGGGCCGAGGGACCGGCCCTGCTGGCCGATCTGGCCAGCGTCCACGGGAGCGTCCCGTTGTTCGATCCCGCTTCTGTGGCGGTCCCGTTGTTGGTGGCGGTGGGGAGCGAGACGAGCTGGTGGCATCGGCGCGCCGCCGAGGAGCTGGCAGCGACGGTGCGCGGCGCCGAGCTGGCGGTGCTGGCCGGGGCGGACCACGGCGCGCACCTGAGCGAGCCCGCGGCGGTGGCCGCCCTCGTGCGCCGCGCACGCGATCTGGCCTGAGCGCACGCCGGTGAGGCGGTGGGATCACAAGGGTCCGTTCGACCTATTCAGGGTGTGGTGGATGCGGCCGAACGAATGAGGGACAGGAAGTACACCC
>CAZIVZ010000412.1:0-3381 GCA_964542495.1 uncultured Aquihabitans sp. | reverse complement strand
CCTGCAGGGCACCGGTGAGGGCGTTCTCGGCTTCGGCCTTCTGGTGCGGCCCCTCGGCGGCCAGTGCCGAGGTGCGGGCCGCCACCACGGCGTCGAGCGTGGCCCGCTCGTGGGCGGCGTAGCCCTTCACCGTCTCCACCAGGTTGGGGATCAGCTCGGAGCGGCGGGTGAGCTGCACGTCGATCTGCGACCAGGCGGCCTCGACCTTGTTCCGCAGCGCCACCAGGCCGTTGTAGAGGACAACGGCCACGACGGCCACCACCACCAGCACCACGAGCAGCACCACGACGATGATCACCGCGCCACCTTAGGAGGCCCGCCACGCGGGCGAAGCCGTCGCCAGCCGCTGGCCTGCGGCGCCGCCGTGGTCACCTGCTCGTACAGACCGAGGTAGGCGTCGGCGAGGCGGTCCATGGAGAACTCGGAGGCCCTCTCCACCCCCGAGGCGACCATCCGGTCCCGCAGGGCGGTGTCGTCGAGCACACGGGTGAGGGCGCTCACCAGCGCAGCCACGTCGCCCGGGGCCACCAGCACGCCGTCACGATCGGGGCGGGCCACGAGGCGGTAGCCGCTCAGGTCCGAGGCGACGATCGCCGTCTCGGCGGCCATGGCCTCCAGCAGCACCACGCCGAAGGACTCCCCGCGCAGCGACGGGGCGCAGAACACGTCGGCCCCGCGCAGGCGCCGGCGCTTCTCGTCGTCGCTCAGGCGACCGAGCCACACGAGGCGCGGGTCGCCGGCGTGGCGGACCTTGAGCGCCTCGGTGTCGGGGCCGTCGGACCCGATCCACACCGTGATGTCGGCCGGCAGGGCCGGCAAGGCGGCGAGCAGCACGTCGAGGCCCTTGCGCGGCTCGTGGCGCCCGAGGAAGAAGATGGTGCGCCCCTCGGTGGGCCACGGCTCCGCCTTGGCGAACCGGTCGACCTCGATGCCGTTGTAGAGGTGCACGTAGGAGCCGCCGAGGTGCTCCACGGCGAGCGCCTCGGCCTCGGCCGACACCACCACCCGGAGGTCCAGCCGAGACGCCAGCCACCGCAGCGCCGGCGACAGGTACTCGTAGGAGGCGCTGGTTCCGGCTGCGTGGAAGGTGCCCACCAGGGGGGTGGGCTTGAGCAGGCACGCGGTCATGCACGCACCCGGCACCAGCGGCTCGTGGAGGTGCAGGACGTCGAACCCCTCGTCCCGCACCGCCCGGATCAGCCGCAGCTGCGCGGAGGGATCGGGCGCGATCGGTGCCACCGAGCCGTTGGCGGCCGTGGGGATCGAGTTGCCGAGCGGCGTGACCCAGCCGTCGGGCGGAGGACCGTCGGAGGGGGCGAGCACCCTGGCCTGGTGGCCCTTGGCCCGCAGGGCCCGGGCCAGACCGAGCACCTGCTCCTGGACGCCACCGGGTACCGAGATGCTGTACGGGCAGACCATGCCGATGCGCACGGCTCAACCCCTCCCGGCGACGAGGTCGCTCGGCCAGTTGGGTTGCATGAGGTGCCACTGCGCCGGTGCGAGCCGGATGAGCTGCTCCATGGCGGTCGCCAGATCCTGGGTCACGCGGGCCACGTCGTCGCGCAGCCGCCCGTGGCGCGAGGTGTCGAGCGGCGGGAGGGCGATCCCCTTGTGGCGGCCGTCCTCGAGGTACACGGTGGACACCACCAGCGGGGCGCCCGAGCGCAGGGCGAGGGTGGCTGGACCGCCGGGGAGCGTGGTGCGCTCGCCGAAGAAGTCGACCTCGATGCCACCCCCCGCCACGTCGCGATCGGACATGAGCGTGAGGATGCGACCCTGGGCGAGGGCGGCGGCCGCCGCTGCGCCCGACTTCGGACCGAGGGGGATGACCTCCATGCCCAAGGCCTCGCGAAGGCCCACGAACCACGTGGCCAGCTCCGGCGGCTCGACCGCCTCGACCACCGCCGAGACGGGGATCGCCTGGAACGTGGTGGTCCAGAACGCCGCCCACTCCCACAGCCCCAGGTGCGGCATGGCCAGCACCACGCCACGGCCGGCCTCGTAGCCCTGCCGGATGTGCTCGAAGCCCACCGTGTCGAGCTGGGCGTCGAGCACCTCGGCCGGCGTGCCCGGCAGCCGGAACGACTCCGCCCAGTAGTAGGCGTAGGACTCGAACGCCTCGGCCACCGCCCGGCGGAGCTGGTCGGGGGTCAGCTCGGGCCGCACCCGCAGCTGGTGGCGGGCCACCATCTCGGCGCGCTCGGCCATGAGCCGGCGCGCCACGGCGCCGGCCACCTTGCTGGTGGGCGCGAGGAGCGAGGGCGGAAGAGAGCGCGCCACCGCGCTCCCGGCCCGGTAGGCGATGTACGCCGGGTGCGGGAGGGGCAAGGGAGTCAGCGCGGAGGTCGGAGCTGGGTGCGCCGCCGCACCTGGCGCGTGGTGGAACGAGCCACCCGACGGTCCTGGGCCCGGGTGCGAGCCCGGGTGCGCATGGTGCCCCGACTGGCCAGGACCGGGGTGGCCTGGGTGGCCTGGGTCCAGACCTTGGCGAAGCGCTGACCCGCCGTGATCAACGTGAGCACGAGCATCAGCCAGAGGATGGGCACGAGGAACTGGTTGAACAGGAGGCCGATGCCGAGGGCGATCAGGCGCTCGGCACGCTCCATCAGACCGCCCTTGGCGTGGAAGCCGAGCGCCTCGGCCTTGGCCCGCTCGTAGGAGATCAGCATCGAGGCGCCCAACACCGCCATGGGCAGCACCGCCAGGCGACCGGGCTGGGTGGTGGCGAGGTACCAGGCCACGCCGCCGAAGAGCAGGGCGTCGGTGAAGCGGTCGGCCACGGAGTCGAAGAAGGCGCCGCGCGTCGATGCGGTGCCCGAGGCCTTGGCCACGGCCCCGTCGAGCAGGTCGGGCAGGGCGGTGAGCACGAGCAGCAGCAGCCCGAGGCGCAGGGCGCCGTTGCCGATGGCCACCGCGGCGGCCAGGGCCATCAGGATGCCCAGCACCGTGAGGTGGTCGGCGGTGATGCCGGTGCGCTTCAGGCTCTGGCCGACCGGCTTCAGCGTGCGCTCGGCCTCGGCCCGGAATCGGCCGTCGAACATGTCGTCTCCTCCGGGGAGCTCGGATGCTTGCAGAAGTTAGCAGCTTCGCGGCCGAGGTGCGCGTGCTCGCGGTCACCTGGGAGCACTCGGCACGCACACCTGCGCGGGTGGGCGGGCATCACCGCGGAGGTGCGCGTGCTCGCGGTCAGCGGGAAGCACCGAGCACGCACACCTGCGCGCGGAGGCAGGCCGGACTGGCGCGCGCTACGAGTCGGCGGTGTCGGCGGAGTCGTGGCCGAGGGCGCCGTCGAGGTCGGACCAGTCCTCGGGGGTCTCCTCGGTGGAGCAGGACACGATCGCGCCGTCGATGCCGTCGACCAGCACGAGCCCGCGCCGCGTC
>CAZIVZ010000411.1:0-3382 GCA_964542495.1 uncultured Aquihabitans sp. | reverse complement strand
CACCACCCACCCCACCAGCACCGGCCGGTCGACCCCCATCTTGAAGCTGGAGATCCGCGACCCCGAGCTCAACCCCGTGCCCGTTGGCGAGCGTGGCGAGATCTGGATGAAGGGGCCCAACCTCATCCGGGGCTACTGGAACAAGCCCGACGCCACGGCCGAGACGATCGTCGACGGCTGGCTGCGCACCGGCGACCTCGGCCGGATCGACGAGGACGGGTTCGTCTACATCGAGGACCGGGCCAAGGACATGATCCTGCGAGCGGGCGAGAACGTGTACAGCGCCGAGGTCGAGGCGGCCATCTACGACCACCCCGCGGTCTACGAGGCCGCCGTGTTCGGCGTGCCCCACGAGCGGCTCGGTGAGGAGGTGGCGGTGGCCATCGTGACCCGCCCCGGCGAGACGATCACCCAGGAGGACCTGGCCGCGTTCCTGGCCGCGCACCTGGCCCCGTTCAAGATCCCCACCAAGGTGGCCTGCTTCGACACCGCCCTCCCCCGCAACCCCGCCGGCAAGATCCTGAAGCGCCACCTGCGAGACCAGTTCATCGGCCTGGAGCCCTAGCGGCTGGCCTCCCGAGGCTGATCAGCGGGCCTGGGCGGGCACCTGCTCGGGCAAGCGGCCCGCGGCGAGCAGGCCACCCACCAGCACCGCCAGCGACGCCACGAACACCACGGCCACGCTGCTCGACACGGCCCAGCCGCGAGCGTCGCCCAGGGCCACGATGCTGCCGCCCAGGCCCGTGCCCACCGCCACCCCCAGGGTGTCCGAGAGCTGGAGGGCGGCGCTGGCCGATCCCTCCTCGCCTGGTCGGGCGGCGGCCAGCACCGTGAGCGACAGGGGCGAGTAGGCGATGCCCATGCCCAGGCCGGCCACGCCCCAGGCCAGCACCGCCAGGCCCACCGGCACGCCGACGGCCACTCCGAGCATCAGGCCCACCGACGCCGCGATCAGCGCGAAGCCGAACTGGTCGAGCCGGCGCGGGCCCATGCGGTCGATCACCCTCGCCTGCACCCACGAACCGGTGGCCCACAGCACCGAGGCCATCGACAGCGCCGCACCGGCCACCCAGGTGGCGGCGCCGCGCCCGTCGGTGACGGCCAGGGGGACGTACGCGTCGGCGAGGAAGAATCCGCAGGTGAGCACGCCGCGGACCGCCACCGTGGCCGGTACGCCGGGCTGCAAGCTCAGGGTGCCCGACGGAACCAGGCCCACGAACGCCCACGCCGCCGCCGGCAACCCCAACGCCACCAGCGCCACGGCGACGCCGAGCGGGGCATCGGCGGTGGCCGCCAGGACGGCCCCCACCCCGAGGACGAGCACGAGCACGCGCGACAGGTGGCGAGGCTCACCCGGCGGACCGTGGTCGTGCGTGCCCTCTGCCGTCGCCGCGGTCTGCGAGCGATCGGGGGGTGGATCGCCGTCGAGCGCGGGCACCGCGTCGAGCGAGCGCAGCGCCGGAACCGCGGTCACGACGGCCACGGCCACGAACGGCACCAGGCCCAGGAACACCCACCGCCAGGACCAGGCGTGCTCCACCACCGTGGCCAGGGCCGGGCCCACCAGCCCGGGGACCACCCAGGCGGTGGACATGGTGGCGAACATCCGGGGCCGCAGCGCCGCCGGGTAGCCCCGGCCGACGGCCGCGTAGGCGGTGGCCGGGATGGCACCGGCGCCGAACCCCTGGGCGATGCGGCCGGCCACGAGCGCCGGCATCGAACCGGCGGCGCCGCCCACCACGAGGCCGACGGAGAACAGCACGAGGCCGGCCGTGAAGGGCAGGGCCAGCCCCCGCTGGTCGGCCAGCCGACCCGAGACCACGATGCCGAGCAGGCTGGCCAGGAAGAAGCCGCTGAACACCCAGCCGTAGAGCGCCAGGCCACCGAGGTCGTCCTTCACCTCGGGCATGACCGTGGCCACCGCCAGGCTCTCGAAGGCCACGAGCGTGATGGTGAGCAGGAGTCCCACCGTGAGCTGGCGTCGGGCCGGCGACCACAGTCCCGCCGCCTCCGGTGCCACCGTGCCGGCTCGGCGGCGGTGCGGGGCCTCGGTCACCCGGGGAGCATACGGAGCGGGTCCCACCGGTGGCCGATGACCAGGTTCTGGGTAGCGATCTGGTCACCCACGAGCCACCGCCGTACCCAGAACGTGGGTGATCGGTTCTTGGTAGCGATCTGGTCACCCACGAGCCACATCTCTACCCAGAGCGCGAGCGCGACGCCGAGCGGTCCGCCCCGCTCAGCGCAGTCCGAAGCCACCGTCGACCACGATGACCTCGCCGGTGAGGTAGGTGTTGGTGGCGAGCAGCAGGGCCACGTCCACCAGGTCGTCGGGGGTGGCCGACCGACGCATGGGGGCCATGGCGCCCACCGCCTCGTGGAGCACGCCCCAGTCGGCCGTCCACGGTGTCTCCACCAGCCCGGGGGCGATGGCGTTGACCCGCAGCCCCGGACCGAGGGCGTTCGCGAGCAGTGCGGTGAGGTGGTTGAGCGCCGCCTTCGATGCCGCGTACGGCACCGAGCTGCCCACCGGTCGCACGCCGGCGAGCGAGGTGATCATCACCACGTTGCCGCTCCGCTCGACCAGGTGCGGTGCCGCCACGCGGGTCATCTCCCACGTGCCGAACACGTTGGTCTCGAAGATCTCCCGCCACACGTCGAGCGCCGCGGCGTCGAGGTCGTGGTGCGGGATGGAGCGCGTGGTGCCGGCGTTGTTCACCAGCACGTCGAGGCGGCCCCATCGCTCGAGCGCGGTGTCGACGAGGCGCTGAGGCACCCCGGGCTCGGCGATCGAGCCCTGCACGTAGACGGCATCGGGCAGCTCGGTGGCCAGGGCCTCCCCCGCCTCGGTGGAGCGGACCGAGTTGAGCACCACCCCGGCGCCGTGGCGGGCGAAGTGCCGGGCGATGGCGGCACCGATCCCGCTGGTGGACCCGGTGACGATGGCCACCTTCCCGGACAGGGGCGCTTCGTCGACGGTCATGGGTCCTCCTGGCGGGGTGCGGTGCGCGCCAGGCTGCCACACCGCCGCGCCGGCTCGACCGGGGCGGCCGCCTCCCCGCCGTGTTGGGCCCAGCGGGTGCAGGCGATAGGTTGCCCCGCTCCCGATCCCTTCCCCCCAACCAGAGGTCCACCCCCGCCATGCCGGACTCGCTCACCGTCGCCAAGCACCGCAAGAACCTCCAGCAGCTCCGCGCCGAGACCGAGGCGGCCATCGCCGTGATGGCCGCCACCTACGAGGAGCTCGACCCCGAGGAGGCGGCGAGCGACGTCGGCGCCGGAGAGGACGAGGGCGGGTCCGAGGGTGACCTCACCCGCTTCGAGCGCGATCGCCTCCGCACCCGCATCGTGGAGGAGGGCCTCTTCCTCGAGGTGATCGACG
>CAZIVZ010000410.1:0-3391 GCA_964542495.1 uncultured Aquihabitans sp. | reverse complement strand
TCTTCTCGAGGTTCGCCACCACCTGCGGATCGGGGTTGCGGTTGCCGCCGCCCGACGCCATGAGCTCTGCCGGGTTGCTGGGCAGCAGGTAGAAGAGCAGGAACAGCAGGGTGGCGCCGCCCCAGAGGACGAACACCAGCTGGAACGTGCGGCGGAGGAGGAAGGAACCCATGGAGACTCGGTTCGCGTCGGGTCGAGGGATCGGGGGTGGACGGACGAGGGGCCGGACGGAACGTCCGGCCCCTCGTGGCGTCTCAGGACGTCAGAGCTCAGCCGTCGACGGCGATGCGCTCCCACAACATGATGCCCAGCGGAGGCTGGTCGTAGTTGATGACGTTGTCTCGGTACACCTGCCCGCCGGTGTAGAAGTTCAGCGGCACGGTGGCCACGTCCTCGTTGAGGAGGATCTCCTCGGCCGCGTTGTACAGCTTGGCCCGCTTGGCGTCATCGGTCTCGGCCTGCGCCTCGGCGATGGCCTTCTCGAAGTCGTCGTTGTCGAATCGGCCGAAGTTGTTGCCACCGATCGACGCCTTGGAGAACAGGTCGACCATGAAGTTGCCGTAGGTCGGGTAGTCGGCGTACCAACCGGCCCGGCACAGCTGGCAACCGCCCGGCTCCGCCACGACCTTGAAGTAGTCCTCGGCCACGCCGCCCAGCTCGGTCTCGATGCCCAGGTTGTCCTTCAGGTTGGCCTGGATGATGGCGGCGACGTCGCCGTGGCTGCCACCCTCGTTGAAGTCGATGCGGATCGGCTTGTCGAGCTTGCCGCCGGCGGCCTCCCACTTCTCGAAGTGCTCCTTGGCGGCCTTCACGTCGTAGACGCAGAACTCGCACAGGTCCTTCTGGTAGCCGGGGATGCCGGGCGGCACGATGCCGCCGGCGTTGTTCCGGGTGCCCTCGTAGACCTTCTCGTTGAGCGCATCGCGGTTGATGGCGAGCGAGATGGCCTTGCGAAGCTCGACGTTCTCCTCGCCACCCACCTGTGGGTCGTCCTGGCCGAAGTCGAAGTAGTAGACGCCCATGTTCGGGTCTTCCACCGTGTTGTTCGGGTAGGCGGCCAGGGCGTCCTGGAACTTGCCCGACGGCACGGTGGCGTTGTCACCCTCACCGGACTCGAAGGCCTGGAAGGCGGTCTCGACGTCGATCGTGGCCTTGAACACGAGCTTGTCGAGCTTCACCTCGGTGTCGCCGTAGACGTTGCCGGCCCACTTGTCGTTGGGGACGAGGACGACCTCGCTCTCGTCAGCCGACTCGAGCTTGAAGGGGCCGTTCCCCACGGTGATGCCCGCGGTGCCCCAGCCGGTCTTGTTGCCGATCTTCTCGGCGTCGGCCTTGTCGATCGGCGAGAAGAAGGGGTGGGTGACGATCGACGGGAAGTCGGCGTTGGCGCTCTCGAGGGTGACCGTGAGGGTCATGGCGTCGTCGTCGGCGACGATCGCGTCGAGCGTGTCGACCTTGCCCTCCTGGAGGTCGGCACCGCCCTTGACGTAGTTGATGAGGTAGCCGTAGCTCGAGGCCAGCTCGGACGAGCCGGCACGCTCCCAGCCGAGCTTGAAGCTCGAGGGCAGGACGGGCTCGCCGTTGGAGAACACCTGGTCCTCCTTGATCTTGAAGACGTACTCGGTGGCATCGTCGTTCACCTCGAACGACTCGGCCACGGCGCCCTTGAGCACCGGGGCGCACTTCTCGGTGAAGTCGAAGTCCATCAGCCCGTCGAACATCGCGGTGGTGATCTGCGACTCGGAGAGGGTCTGCACGGCGCCCGGGTCGAAGCTGGTGTTGGTGCCCGAGTCGCTCAGGTACGCGTAGTCGGTGAACGTGCCGCCCGACGGTGCGTCGAGGTCGTGGTCGAGCGAGCCGCAGTCGGTGGTGGCGAGCTTCTCGTTGCCACCGCCGGCCGCGGTGGTCTGGGTGCCTCCGCCGGCGCCCTCGCTGTCTTCCTTCGAGTCGCCGCAACCGCTGACGAGTAGCGCCAGGGCCAAGGCGCCGGCGAGGGCACCGGTTCGGAACGATCGACGCTGCATGTGTGCTGCCTCCAGGAGGGGGGTTCGGGAGAGAGGGACACCCCGGGCGTTCACCTGGGGCCCCCGGTCGTTCAGCACCCGTCCATGGGGCGGACACCGATGACGGACCGTAGCCGTTCGACCACAGTTGTGACGGGGATCGGCACTACCCGGAACCGGGCGGCGTCAGCCCTCGGTCAGCCCTGGTGGAACCGGATGATGCCGGCGAAGTCCTCGGCCACGAGCGACGCGCCACCCACGAGGGCGCCGTCGATGTCGGGCTGGGCCATGAGCTCCACGGCGTTGGCCGCCTTCACCGAGCCGCCGTACTGGATGCGCACCGTGGCCGCCGCGTCGGCGCCGGCGACCTCGGCCACCACCGACCGCACGGTCTTGCACACGGCCTGGGCGTCGTCGGCGCTGGCGGTGCGACCGGTGCCGATGGCCCAGATCGGCTCGTAGGCGATCACCAGCCCGCCCACCTGCTCGGCGCTCAGCCCGGCGAGCCCAGCACGCACCTGGCCCGACACCTTCTCGTCGGTGGAGCCGGACTCGCGCTCGTCGAGCGTCTCGCCGCAGCACACGATGGGGGTCATGGCGTGGGCCAGGATGGCCTTGGCCTTGCGGTTGACCATCTCGTCGGTCTCGCCGAACAGCTCACGACGCTCGGAGTGGCCCACGATCACGTAGGTGACGTTGAGCTTGGCCAGGAACGCGGGGGACACCTCGCCGGTGAACGCGCCCTTGTCCTCCCAGTGGCAGTGCTGGGCGCCCAGGGCGATGGGCACGTCGTCGGCCTCGAGCACGGTCTGCACCGAGCGGAGGTCGGTGAAGGGAGGGTGCACGGATACGTCGACCGCGTCGTGGTCCTCGTCGTTGAGCAGGTAGGACAGCTTCTGCACCAGCGAGATCGCCTCGAAGTGGTTGTGGTGCATCTTCCAGTTGCCCGAGATGAGCGGGCGGCGGGTGCTCTTGGCCATGGGTGGCTCCGTTCGTCAGCCGGCGTTGGGCGCGCCGCGCAGGGCGGCGAGCCCGGGGAGGTCGCCCTGCTCGATGAGCTCGAGCGAGGCGCCCCCGCCGGTGGAGATGTGGTCGATGCGGTCCTCGAGGCCGAACTGGGCCACCGCGGCGGCGCTGTCGCCGCCGCCCACCACGGTGAAGCCGCGGCAGTCGGCCACAGCGTCGGCCACGGTGCGGGTGCCGGCCTCGAAGCGGGGGTCCTCGAACACGCCCATGGGCCCGTTCCACAGGACCTGGCGGGCCTCGGCGATCACGTCGGTGAACTCGGCGGCGGTGCCGGGACCGATGTCGAGGCCCATCCAGCCGTCGGGCAGGTCGCGGCCGAACTGACGCACCTCGCCGCCGGCGTCGGGGTCGCCGATCTTGCC
>CAZIVZ010000409.1:0-3395 GCA_964542495.1 uncultured Aquihabitans sp. | reverse complement strand
GGCACCGACTACTGGGAGGAGGCCGGGCGGCCCTCGCCCATCCAGCACCTCTGGAGCCTGTCGATCGAGGAGCAGTTCTACGTCGTCTGGCCGCTGCTCGTGGTGGGCGTGCTGGCCTGGAGCGCCCGTGCCGCGACGTCCTCGCCCGATGACGGCACCGTCGCCGACCCCAGGAGCCGCAGCCTCCGGCGGCTCGAGGTGACCACGCTCGTCCTCGCCGTGCTCTCGGCTGCGGTGGCGCTGGTGGGCTACCAGCGCCACGGCGACGCCAACCGCGTCTACTTCGGGACCGACACGCGGGCCGTGGCGATCCTCCTGGGCGCAGCCCTGGCCCTCGCCGTCTCCCGCCGCGGTCCGGTCACCTCCCCTCGAGCGCGCGGCGCGGTGGAGGTGGCGGCGATCGCCTCGGCGATCGGGCTGGCCTGGGCGTGGTGGGCGCTGCCGGGCCGAGATCCCCTCCTCTACCGCGGGGGGCTCCTGCTCTGCGGCCTCGGTGCCACGGTGATCCTGCTCGCCGTCGCCGACCCCCGTCCCGGGCCGGTGGCTCGGATCCTGTCGTTCCCCCCGCTGCGCTGGCTCGGGCTCATCTCCTACGGCGTGTACCTGTGGCACTGGCCGGCGATCGTGTTCGTGACCCCGGGCCGCACCGGCCTGTTCGGCGGGCAGCTCATCGCCGCCCGGGTGGCCGTCACCCTCGTGGCGGCCCTGGCCTCGTACGCCCTGGTCGAGCGCCCCATCCGCAACGGGGCCGGTCGCGGGGCGCCGATGTGGGTGGCTGCGTCGGCGGCGGTGGCGGCCGTGGTGGCCCTCGTGGTGTGGTCCACCGCCGGGGCGGTGGCGCCGGCCGGCGACCGAGGTGGGGGGCGCAACGTGTTGAAGGTGGCCGACGATCCCGTGCCGCCGGTGGTGCCGGGCCGGCCGCGCCTGCTCGTGGTCGGCGACTCGGGCGCCTGGGCCCTGCGGGGGCCGATGGCCGACGTCGCCCCCGGCCGGGGGGTCGACGCGGTGAGCCGGGGCACGCCGGCGTGCGGCGTGCTGCCCGGCGACGGGCGCAGCAAGCGGTCCGACGGTTCGATCCTGGACGACCCGCCCGGGTGCGACGGTTGGCCCGAGCGCTGGCCCGACCACGTCCGCGAGGTGCAGCCCACCACCGCCCTGATCTTCTCGGTGGCCCCGGGCGGGAGCTCGCGCTTCGTGGAGGGGCAGTGGCGCAAGGACTGCGACCCCACCTACGACCGAGCGGCCCGGCGCACCTACGAGCGAGCCATCCGCGCCCTCGGCGGCGCCGACCGGGTGGCGATCGCCACGTTGGCCTACCAGGAGTCGGAGTCCGACGCCGACGGGCGCTACCCCGAGGTCGACTGCCGCAACCGCTCCATCCGCGCCGCGGCGGCCAACACCGGCGCCACCCTGGTCGACATCGCCCGGTGGGCCTGCCCGCCCGGCGAGGCCTGCCGCAACGAGGTGCGCACGCTCGACGGCCGATCGGTGGAGCTGCGGCCCGACGGCATCCACTACGTCGGGTCGGGCGGCCGGGTGGCGGCGCGCTGGGTGCTCGACGAGCTCGGCTACGTCGCGCAGCCCTGACCGTCGCCGGGCCCGGTCAACCGGCCGCCGCGCCCCGCTCCTGGTCGGCCACCAGCTCGAGGTGACGGGGCGGCTCCCCTGCGTCACCGGGCACCGCGTCGGGCCGGGGCTTGCCCTCGCGCAGCAGCCGACGCCACCGCGCCCGGTCGAAGCGCACGGGCTCGGTGGCGTCCACGAAGTCGTGCAGGATCTCGAGGAAGCGGTCGGGGTCGTGGTGGTGCGGGAAGTGCCCGGCGTCGGGGAACACCGTGAGGCGGCTCCCCGGCATGGCCTGGTGCGCGGTGTGGGCGTGAGCCACGGGGATCACGGCGTCCCGGGCGCCCCAGATCAGCTGCACGGGCATGGCCTCGGTGAGGTAGCTGCGGTCGAGCATCGTGACCACCTGGCCCCGCCAGTCGACCACCGACCGCAGGGTCCGGCTGAAGGCGCCGCGCGCCGCGGCGTCGGCCACGCCGTCGAGCACCCGGCTCAGCTCCTCGGCGTCACGACCGAGGTCGGTGCCGGACCGGCGCAGCACCTCGATGCCCACCATGGTGGCGAACCGCGCCGGAGGGAGCCGCAGCAGGGGCAGCACCACGTCGGACACCGGGGTGGACACCAGGCGCAGGAACGGGCTGACCTCGGGGGCCACCCCGCCGCTGGCCACCAGGGCCAGGCGCTCCACCCGCGTGGGGTGCTGGTAGGCGAGCTGGGCCGCCACCCCGCCGCCGAGCGAGTGGCCCACCACGGTGGCCTTGTCGATGCCGAGCACGTCGAGCAGGTCGCGCATGCCGTTGGCGTAGGCCGCCACCGAGTAGTCGGCCCGGGGCTTGGCCGATTCGCCGTGGCCGAGGAGGTCCGGGGCGATCACCGTGAAGCGCTCGGCCAGGGGACGCATGAGCGGGACCCAGCTCACCGAGCTGTCGCCGATCCCGTGGAGCAGCAGCAGGGCAGGCCCGCGGCCGCAGACCCGGTAGGCCCGCTGGTGGCCGTGGATCTCGACGAAGCGCGTGCTGGTGTCGAGCGAGGCCCGGCGCCGGCTGCTGGGTGTGGCCATGGTGTCCTCCTACGGCTGCGCAGACGGCAACCGGGGTTCCCGGGAACTGCCGACGAGGCTACGCGGGCGCCGTGTCAGGCTCCGCACCGGGGTGTGAACGCCGTGTGACCGGCCGGGCGCGCCGGTGGCCGGCCCCCGCTGGGAGCCGGCCACCGGATCGATCGCTCGGGCAGGTCAGCGACCCGCTCCTCGGATCAGTAGTCCTCCATGCCGCCCATGCCGGCGGCGCCGCCGCCGGCGGCCTCCTCGGGCTTGTCGACGATCACGGCCTCGGTGGTGAGGAACAGCGCCGCGATGGACGCCGCGTTCTGCAGGGCCGAGCGGGTGACCTTGGCGGCGTCGGGCACGGCGGGCAGCAGCTCGCCGTACTCGTCGGTGGCGGCGTTGTAGCCGTTGGAGCCGGTGAGCTCCTTGACCTTGGCCACGACCACGCCGCCCTCGAGGCCGGCGTTGACGGCGATCTGCTTCAGGGGCTCCTCGACGGCGCGCGACACGATGAGCGCACCGACGGCCTCGTCGCCCTCGAGCTTCTCGGCAGCGGCGAGGATGGCGGCCTGGGCCCGGAGGAGGGCGGTGCCACCGCCGGGGACCACACCCTCCTCGATGGCGGCCTTGGCCGTGGAGACGGCGTCCTCGATGCGGTGCTTCTTCTCCTTGAGCTCGGTCTCGGTGGCGGCGCCGACCTTCAGCACGGCCACGCCGCCGGCCAGCTTGGCCAGGCGCTCCTGGAGCTTCTCGCGGTCGTAGTCGGAGTCGGTGTTGTCGATCTCGG
>CAZIVZ010000408.1:0-3406 GCA_964542495.1 uncultured Aquihabitans sp. | reverse complement strand
GGCTGAGGTCCCGGTGGAACACGTACTGGCCCCCGAAGCGCGCCACGTGCTCGTCGGGGTCGAAGTCGGGCACGGGGTCGATGACGTGCAGCTCGGTCTCGGGGCCCAGGCGGTCGATGATCTGCTGGGTGTTCTCGCCGCGCAGGGCGCCGATCTCCACGAGCCGTCGCACCCCCGCGGCTTCGAGGACCGGCGCGATCGCGGTGTTCCAGAACGGAAACATGGTGGTGCGGGGGCTCCCTCAGCTCACGACGGCGTGACGATAGCCGCCGACCTCAATCGGACAGGCCCAGGCGCTCCAGGGTCGCCAGCACCCGCCGCACCTGCTCGTCCCACGACCAGTGGGCCTCCGCCGCCGCCCGACCCGCGGCCGAGAGCCGGCCGCGCAGGGCCGGCTCTGCTCGCAGGGCGCGCAGCGCAGCACCGAGCGCGACCGGGTCGGCGGGGTCCACGAGCAGTGCGTCGACGCCATCGGTCAGCCGTGCCGTCACCGTGCCCACCGCCGGAGCGACCACGGGCAGCCCGGCGGCCAGGTACT
Organism: uncultured Aquihabitans sp.; assembly: GCA_964542495.1. Classification (GTDB taxonomy): domain Bacteria; phylum Actinomycetota; class Acidimicrobiia; order Acidimicrobiales; family Iamiaceae; genus Aquihabitans. The sequence continues at coordinate 2,868 of CAZIVZ010000408.1, read as the reverse complement.
CGGCGAGCTTCAGGGGGGAGTAGTGGAAGGCGCCGTCGGCGGGCCCCAGCACGAGGCCCACGTCCATGGCGGCGAGGTGGCCCGGGAGGTCGGCGTGGTCGACGGTGCCGGTGCACACCAGGTGCACCCCGCGCTGGCGGGCCTGCGCCTCGATCGCCGGGCGCTCCGGACCGTCGCCCACGAGCAGGAGGGTGGTCTGCTCGATCCCGGCCACCGCATCCACCGCCCGGTCGAGGGAGTGGAAGGGACGGAAGCTCCCCACCCAGCCCACCACGAACCGGTCGGTCAGGCCGAGCCGGTCCCGCTGGGCGGCGCGCGCCACACCGTCGCAGACCGGGTCGAACAGGTCGAGGTCGACCCCGGTGGGCGTGATCACGATCCGCTCGGGGTCCGTGCCCATGCGCAGCGCCTGCTCGGCCACCTCGGGCGCGCCGCAGGCCACCACGTCGGCCGTGGTGAGCGCCGGCCGCTCACCGAGGCGCTCGGCCAACCGGCGCCAGCCGGGCCGGTGCGTCCCCCAGCGCTCGGCCTCCCAGACGGCGGTGGCCGGGGCGAACAGCACCGAGGGCCGCCCGAGCGCTCGCGCCAGCTCGAGGCCCGCGGTCTGGAACAGTTCGTGGCGTTGCCACACGAAGTCGAGGTGGGTACCGGCCCAGGGCCCGGCCGGGTCCACGTGGAAGGCGCGGGCCTGGCGGTGGCGGCGCACGTCCTTGGCGAGGGTCTTGGCCGGGGCGGGCACGAACCGCAGCGCCGGGCCCGCACGGCCGGGCGCGCTGGTGGGTGCCGGACGGCTGCCGATGCGGCGCGCCTCGGCGGGATCGATGGTGCCGGCGGGGCACGCGATCCACGCCCCACCGACCACCCGCTCGGCGGCGGCCGCCCACCCGGCGGTGCTCAGGTAGGCCGCCACCGGTCCCCGGTGCCCCAGCGGGGTGGTCGGGAGCACGAAGACGGCGGCCACGGCCCGGACCGTACCGTCCACCCAGCTCGAGGTGTGCGTGTTCGGTGCGGTGTGGCGACATCGGGCGCGCGCACCTTGGTCGGGACGGCAGGTCCGCGCTCGAGGTGTGCGTGTTCGGTGCGGTGTGGCGACATCGGGCGCGCGCACCTTGGTCGGTCGCCTATCGTCCGGCCCCGAGTCGCCGGTCGTCCGTGCCCGTCGGGCCCGCCCACGGTCCCGGCCGGAGAGGGTTGTCAGGTGAAAGGTCTCATCCTCGCGGGCGGATCGGGCACCCGGCTGCGCCCGATCACCCACACCGGAGCCAAGCAGCTCGTGCCGGTGGCCAACACCCCGATCCTCTTCTACGGCCTCCAGCACCTGGCCGACGCCGGGATCCGCGAGGTCGGCATCGTCACCGGCGACACCGGCGAGGAGATCCGCGCCGCGGTGGGCGACGGCAGCCGGTGGGGGCTCGAGGTCACCTACCTCCCCCAGGAGGCCCCGCTGGGGCTGGCCCACGCCGTGCTCATCGCCCGCGACTTCCTCGGTGACGACGACTTCGTGATGTACCTGGGCGACAACCTCCTGCGCGACGGCATCGTGCCGTTCGTGGAGGGGTTCGAGGCGGCCCGGGCGGCCGAGGCCACGTCCGCCGCCGCCCAGATCCTGCTGGCCCCGGTGCCCGACCCGCAGCGCTTCGGGGTGGCCGAGCTGGGGCCCGACGGGTCGGTGGTCGCCCTCGTGGAGAAGCCCGAGGTGCCGCCGTCGGACCTGGCGCTCGTGGGCGTGCACCTCTTCGACCCCACGATCCACGAGGCCGTGCGGGCCATCGAGCCGTCCGATCGGGGCGAGCTGGAGATCACCGACGCCATCCAGTGGCTCATCGACGCCGGCCACCGGGTGCGCCACGAGGTGCTCGACGGCTGGTGGCTCGACACCGGCAAGCTCACCCCGCTGCTCGAGGCCAACCGCCTCCTGCTGGAGATCGTGGAGCCCGCCAACGCCGGCACGGTCGACGAGCACTCCCAGCTCGAGGGGCGGGTGGCGATCGCCGAGGGCGCGGTGATCACCCGCTCGGTCATCCGGGGACCGGTGGTGATCGGTGCCGGCACGGTCGTGACCGACAGCTACATCGGTCCGTTCACGTCGGTCGACCACGACTGCGCGGTGGAGGGCTCGGAGCTCGAGCACTCGATCGTGCTGGCCGGGAGCCGGATCTCGAACGTCCCCCGGGTGATCGACTCGCTCATCGGGCGCGACGCGGTGGTGGCCAGCTCCCACCAGCGCCCCAGCGCCAACCGCTTCCTGGTGGGCGATCACTGCCAGATCTACCTCGACACCTAGGAGCTCCATGGCCTCGGTCACCCCCATCGACGACATCGCCGACGTGTTCATCGTCGTGCCCGACGTGCACGGCGACGAGCGGGGCTTCTTCGTGGAGACCTACCGGCGCAACTGGTTCCCGGGCGGGCGGGAGATGATCCAGGCCAACCGGGGCGACCGGCGCCGAGGGGCCGTGGTCGGACTCCACTACCACCTGCACCAGGCCGACTACTGGTATGTGCCCTTCGGCCGGGCCCGCGTGGTGCTGCACGACCTGCGCGCCGGAGGGCCGACCGACGGCACCACCTTCACCGTGGACCTCGGCGCCGACCCCGATGGCGGGCCCCACGACCACCGGGGGATCTACATCCCTCCGGGCGTGGCCCACGGCTTCTCGGCGCTGACCGACATGACCATCACCTACCTGGTGGACGGCTACTACAACCCGTCCGACGAGCTCGGTGTGGCGTGGGACGACCCCGAGATCGCCGCCGACTGGGGGGTCACCGATCCGGTGGTCTCCGATCGTGACCGGACCAACCCGCTCCGAGCCGACCTGCCCGAGGCCTTCCGGCCCCACCCCGACCTCCGCAAGGGTTGAACGC
>CAZIVZ010000407.1:0-3420 GCA_964542495.1 uncultured Aquihabitans sp. | reverse complement strand
GAGGTGCGGCGGTCCGGCGGCGCCTCCCGGCGCACCACACGCTGCCCCATCACCATTGACGGCGACCGCTTCAAGGCCGCGCGCGGCGCCCCGCGCATCGTCGAGCACACCGCCTAGAGCGACCGGGCCTTCGGGCTCGCCCCAGCCGAGGACGTCGTGCCCGAGAGCACGGCCCCGCCAGGCGGCCAGGGCACGAGCGGCAGCGCCGCCGGCTCGAACCGGGCCCGCAGGAGCTCAGCGGTCACCGTCTCGTCCGCCTCGCAGAGCCCGACGCTGGCCCCGAGCAGCGCCAGCACCTGCCCTGCGCCGGTCCCCCTGCGGGCCTGGTCGTCGAGGGTGGTGGCCCCGTCGCGCTTGGCCAGGCGCTCGCCCGAGGGCCCCAGCACCAGGGGCACGTGGGCGTAGCGGACCGGCGGCAGCCCGAGCAGCAGGGCCAGGTGGCGCTGGCGCGGGGCCGACGACGCCAGATCGTCGCCGCGCACCACCTGCTCCACCCCCTGGGCGGCATCGTCCACCACCACCGCGAGGTTGTAGGCGGGCACCCCGTCGTTGCGACGGAGCACCACGTCGTCCACCGCTGCGGTGACCGGACCGAGCAGGTCGTCGACCACGGTCAGCTCGGCCACCTGGGCGCGCAGCCGCAGCGCCGGCGGCCGGCCGGCCTCGGCCCGACTCGCCCGCTCGGCGGCGGTGAGGTGACGGCACGTCCCCGGGTAGGCGCCCTGAGGCACGTCGCCGGCGTGGGGCGCCGATGCCGCCTGCTGGATCTCGCGGCGCGTGCAGTAGCAGGGGTAGGTCAGGCCGGCCCGGTCCAGATCGTCGATGGCCAGCTCGTAGCGGTCGAAGCGCTCGCTCTGGCGGACCACCTCGCCATCCCAGTCGAGACCTAGGGCGGCCAGGTCGCGCCGCTGCGACGCCTCGTGGTCGGCGCTCGCCTGGACGCGGTCCAGGTCCTCCATGCGCAACAGGAACCGCCCACCCGACGATCGGGCGAACAGCCAGGCGAGCAGGGCGGTCCGGAGGTTGCCCAGGTGGAGCGGCCCGGTGGGACTGGGCGCGAACCGTCCGGAGGCCATGGTGGCCAGGATGGCTCAGGCCGGCTGGTCGAGCACCTGCTGGGCTACCAGCTCGCCGAGGGCGGCGTCGTCGAGCCACGAGATCTGGAGCGCCTTGGCCCGGCGGAAGTAGAGCTGGATGTCGTACTCCAGGGTGAAGCCCACGCCGCCGAACACCTGCTGGGCCATGGCCGTGGTGTCGCGGAAGGTCTGGCAGGCGAAGAGCTTGGCCATGGGGGCCAACGAGGCGATCGAGTGGCCGTTGGCCAGGGCCCACGCCGCTTCGTAGACCAGGATCCGGCCGCCGTTGACGGCGGTGGCGGCATCGGCCAGGTAGTGCGAGATCGCCTGGAAGGCGCCGAGCGGCTTGTCGAACTGCTCGCGGTCCTTGGCGTACTGCACCGTGATGTCGAGGGCGTAGCGGGCGCCGCCGATGGCCTGGGCGGCCAGGAACACCAGGCCCTCGCGCAGCACCGCGTCCCACATGGCCCAGCCGGTGCCGGCGCCGCCGATGCGCGCCGCCCCGTCGACCCGGACGCCGGAGAGCTCCACCTGGTACTGACAGTCCGACGCCATCGTGAACTGCTGGGTGAGCGTGACCCCGTCGGCCGACGGGTCCACCAGGAACAGGTCCACGTCAGAGGTCCCGTCGCCGGTGCGGGCCAGCACCACCACGACGTCGGCGGCCGACGCGAACGGCACGTGCCACTTGGTGCCGTCGAGCACGAAGCCGTCGCCGTCGGCGGTGGCGCGGGCCGCCACGCCCTTGGGGCCGAACCCGCCCTTGGGCTCCAGCCACGCGGTGGTGGCGATGGCCTCGCCCTTGGCCAGGCGGGTGAGCCAGGCCTGCTTCTGCTCGTCGGTGCCGGCGCGCAGGAGGACCCCGGCCGCCAGCACGGTGCTCACGAACAGCGGCGACGGGGCCAGCGCCCGGCCCAGCTCCTCGTAGACCACCGCGCCTTCCAGCGCGGTCATGCCCGAGCCGCCGTACGCCTCGGGGATCATGAGGCCGGTCAGGTCGAGTGCCGCGAGCTGCGCCCAGAGCTCGGGCGGGTACCCAGTGGAGTCGTCCTCCACCTCCCGCACCGCCTCCAGCGACGAGTAGCTGCCGCACACGCCGCGCACGAGGTCGCGGAGCATGTCTTGCTCTTCGGAGAAGTCCAGGTCCATCGGTTCGTCCTCGGGGGCTCGGGAGGTCAGGGGCGCCACTGGTCGCCGCGGCGGGACCAGGGGTTGTCGTCGGGAGCGGTGGGCAGGGCCACGCGCACGGAGCAGTCGGTCTTGGTGTCGCCGTCGACGGCGAGGGTGACGAGCAGCGAGGCCCAGCCGCAGCCGACCTCGTCGGTGGACACGTCCTCCACGGTGGCCGACAGGACCATGTGGTCGCCGGGGTACACGGAGCCCTTCATGCGGAACTTCATGCGACCCAACCGACCGGTGGGTCCGGTCCAGTCGGTGACGAAGCGCTCGAACCAGGCGGCCTGGTTCGGCGTGTTCATGAAGATGTCCTGGGTGCCGTTGCGGTTCACGGCGAAGTCGTGGTCGTGGTGCATGGGCCGCCAGTCGCGGGCGGCCAGGGCGCCGAGCACGATCGTGGTGGCGGTGACGTCGTAGCCGAGCTCGGGCAGGGCGTCGCCCACCGCCACGTCGCCCAGCAGGAGCGTGCGGGTCCCGGTGGTCATGCCGCCGCCCTCCGGTAGCCGAAGCCGGTGTAGGTCTCCACGCCCACCAGCTCGTCGCGCTGGTTGAGGTACTCCACGTCGATCACCCAGAAGCGGCCGGTGCCGAGCTTGGTGGTCTTGGGCCCGCTCACCGACCGGAGGATCTGGCGGGTGTGCAGCAGGTCGCCGGGGCGCACCGGATCGTGGAACACGATCGTGTTGTCGGTCATCACCGCCTCGGGCAGGTCGAACGCCGCCTTGAGGTCGAAGTGCACCTGGAGGGGCAGGGCCACCTCGGTGCGGCCCGGCGCCCAGTGGTGGGGCCGGAACCAGACCGAGATCATGGTGGGGGGCGCGATGGGTCCGCCGGTGACCTCGGCGGCCACCTCGGGGTCCCAGAACAGCGGGTTGCCGTTCTCCACCGAGGAGCACGACGTGTACACGTAGCCCTGCTCCACGGGGAACTCCCCCGGGGTCTCGTACTGGACCTTGCCGATGGTGGCGGCCACCTCCGGCGGCAGGTCGGTCTCGGTGCTGGGGTCGCTCATGCGACGGCTCCTTCGGCGCGCAGGGAGGCGATCGCCTCGGCGGGATAGCCCACCTCGGCGAGCAGGGCATCGGTGTCGGTCACGGTGGCGTCGCGCACCTGGGGCGGGGGCTGGCGGCGGTCCATGCCGGCCAGCACGAAGCCGGTCTGCTCGAAC
>CAZIVZ010000406.1:0-3430 GCA_964542495.1 uncultured Aquihabitans sp. | reverse complement strand
CTCGATCTTGATCACCTCGGCGCCCCAGTCGGCCAGCAGGGCCGAGGCGGCCGGGACGAAGGTGTGCTCGGCCACCTCGACGATGCGGACCCCGTCGAGGATCGCGGTCACGCCGGCACCTCCAGCACCACCGCCTGCGCCATGCCGCCGCCGGCGCACATGGCGGCCACCGCCACCCCGCCGCCCCGGCGGCGCAGCTCGTGGATCAACGTGATGGCCATGCGGGTGCCCGTCATGGCGATCGGGTGCCCGAGGCTGCACCCCGAGCCGAGCGGGTTCACCAGCTCCTCGTCCAGCCCCAGCTCGCGCACGGCGGCCACCGGCACCGACGCGAACGCCTCGTTGATCTCCCACAGCGCCACGTCGGCCACGGCCAGGCCGGCGCGGTCGAGCGCCTTGCGGATGGCGAGCGGCGGGGCCAGCCCGGTGTCGGCCGGCGGCACCCCGATCGCCGCCCAGGAGCGGATGGTGGCCATGGCCTCCGCGCCGTTGGCCGCCGCGAACGCACGGTCGGCGATCACCACCGCACCGGCCCCGTCGTTGACGCCACCGGCGTTGCCGGCGGTGATGCTGAAGCCCTCGATCTCGGGGTGCAGCGGCTTGAGCGAGGCCAGCTTCTCCAGGGTGGACCCGCGGCGCGGGTGCTCGTCGACGGCGAAGGTGAACCTGGTGCCGTCTCGGCGGGTCACCTCCACGGGGAAGATCTCGTCGACGAAGCTGCCGGCGTCGATGCCGGCGATGGCCCGCTCGTGCGAACGCAATGCCCAGGCGTCGAGCTCCTCGCGGGAGATGCCGGCCTTGCGCGCCGCGTTCCAGCCGACGGTGATCGTCATGTCCCGGGTGGGGGCGTCGTCGGTGGCCGGGTGCGTGGGCGACAGCCAGTCATCGTCCCAGTCGTCGGTGCCCGGCACCCGGCGCGTCACCTTCGGCGACGTGGACTGCGACTGCACGCCACCGGCCACCACCACCCGGTCCATGCCCGCCATCACCGAACCGGCGGCGGTGGACAGCGTGCCGAGGCCGGACGCGCAGTGGCGGTTGTGGGCGATGCCCGGTGCGTGCCCCAGGCCGGCCTCGATGGCCGCGTGGCGGGCGATGGCGCCGCCGCCGTAGAGGGTCTCGCCCAGCACCACGTCGTCCACCAGCGCGGGGTCGAGCCCGGACCGTCGCACGCTCTCGGCCACCGCCGCGCGGGCGAGGGCGAAGGCGTCGACGTCGACGAGCGACCCCCGGAACGCGGTGGCCACCGGGGTGCGGGCGGTGGACACGATCACGGCTTCATGGCTCATGGCTGCGGGCTCCTGTTGGTGACGTGGTCAGCGCGGCGGGAACCGCAGCGCGCCGTCGAGGCGGATGTTCTCGCCGTTGAGGTACGGGTTGGTCACGATCGATTCGACGAGACGGGCGAACTCCACCGGCTCGCCCATGCGCTTGGGGAACTGGATGTCGCCGACGAGCTGGTCGCGCATCTCCTCGGGCATGCGCATCATCAGCGGCGTGCCCATGGTCCCGGGGGCGATGGCGCACACCCGGATGCCCATCGGGGCCAGGTCGCGAGCCATGGGGAGTGTCATGCCCAGCACCGCGGCCTTGGCCGTTCCGTAGGCAAGCTGGCCGGCCTGGCCTTCGATCCCGGCGATCGATCCGGTGTTGACGATGACCCCGCGCTGGCCGTGCTCGTCGGGCTCGTTGGCGCCCATGGCCGCCGCCGCCAGCCGTGCCGCGTTGAACGTGGCCGTCACGTTCATCTGCAACGTGGTCTCGAACGGCTCGCGCCCGTGCGGGGTGCCGTCCCGGCTCACCGTGCGCCCGCCGCCGACGCCGCCACCGGCCACGTTGACCACCACCGACAGCGGACCGAGCGCCTGCGCCGCGTCGATGGCGGCGCCCACGGCCTGGTCGTCGAGGACGTCGCCGGCCACCGCCACGACGCGATCGCCGAGCTCGCCGGCGAGGGCCTCGCCCAGGGTCGCGTCGCGGTCGAACACCACCACCCCCAGGCCCAGGCCGGCCAGCCGGCGCACGGTGGCCGAGCCCAGCCCCCCGGCGCCCCCGGTCACGATCGCCGAACCGCGCTCGAGGTCCATCGCGTGCTCCTTGCCCCCTGGTCGACCCGCCCGCGAGCGCCGCGAACGCTCGGCTGAGGGCGGCCCGGCGGAGGCTAGACCTTTTTGACTACGACGTCAATTTCAGATACGGTGAGACCGTTGGCACACTCCGCCGACGATTCAGGGGAACAGGGCAAGGAGTCGCAGGGTGGTGCATCCCGAGTCGCGGATGCTGATCGACGGCGCGCTCGTCGAGACGGCATCGGGCGCAACGTTCGACAACGTCAACCCGGCCACCGAGGAGGTGCTGGGCCAGGTCACCGACGCCTCGAAGGCCGACATGCACCAGGCGATCGTGGCGGCGCGCCGGGCGTTCGACGAGACCACCTGGGCCACCGACCACGCCTTCCGCCAGCGCTGCCTGGAGCAGCTCCAGGAAGGCCTCGAGGCCGAGCGGGAGGAGCTGCGCGAGCAGCTGATCCTCGAGGTGGGCTGCCCCCGGATGCTCACCCACGGGCCCCAGCTCGACGTGCCGCTCGAGCACTCGCTGCGCTACCCCGCCAAGCTCATCGACGAGTACCCGTGGTCGCAGGACCTCCCCGATGCACCGGACCTGCGGGGCAACCCCACCCACCGCCGCATCCGCCGGGAGCCGGTGGGCGTGGTCGGGGCCATCACCCCGTGGAACTTCCCGTTCGAGGTGATCATCAACAAGGTGGGCCAGGCGCTCGCCACCGGCAACACCATGGTGCTCAAGCCGGCACCGGACACGCCCTGGAACGCCACGCTGCTCGGCCGGGTCATCGCCGAGCAGACCGACATCCCCGCCGGCGTGATCAACATCGTCACCTGCTCGGACCACTTCGTGGGCGAGGAGCTCACGATCTCGCCGCTGGTGGACGCCATCTCCTTCACCGGCTCCACCGCGGTGGGCAAGCGCATCATGGAGAAGGGCGCCGCCACCATGAAGCGGCTGTTCCTGGAGCTCGGCGGCAAGTCCGCCACCATCGTGCTCGACGACGCCGACCTCGGGATCGCCTCGTTCATGGGCATGGCGGTGTGCACCCACGCCGGCCAGGGCTGCGCCATCCCCACCCGGATGCTGCTCCCCCGCAGCCGCTACGACGAGGGCGTGGAGCTCATCGCCTCGATGATGGCGGCGGTCCCCTACGGCGATCCGCAAGATCCCGGCATCCTCCAGGGCCCGCAGATCTCGGCCAAGCAGCGCACCCGGGTGCTGGGCTACATCGAGCAGGGCATCGCCGAGGGCGCCACCCTCGCCCTCGGGGGCAAGCGGCCCGAGCAGTTCGAGAAGGGCTTCTTCGTGGAGCCCACGCTGTTCACCGACGTCGACAACTCGATGACCATCGCCCAGGAGGAGA
>CAZIVZ010000405.1:0-3443 GCA_964542495.1 uncultured Aquihabitans sp. | reverse complement strand
TCGGCGGCGACTACACCCGCGGCGCCTACGTCGGCGGAACCGACTGGCTCGGCGGCTTCGCCCGGTACTGCCCCGAGGACGCCACGGCGCCCGCCGCGCCCACCAACCTGCGGGCCGGGGTCAACGGCACCCAGGTGGAGCTGACCTGGGCCGCGTCGTCCGACGGGGGCGGTCCGGTCTCCTACGACGTGTACCGGGGCGACCGCATCATCGCCACCACCAGCGCCACCACGTTCGTCGACCCCGATCCGGGCCCGGCGCCCGGCACCGTCCGCTACACGGTGCGCGCCCTCGACGCGCGGGGCAACCGCTCGGCCAGCCCCGCACCGGTGCTGCCCGCGTCGGTGCCGGTGGCCGACACGGTGGTGCTGCCCTTCGCCAGCACGTGGCGGTGGTACTACCAGGCGGCGGCACCTCCCGGGGCTTGGACCGCCGACGGCTACGACGACAGCGCGTGGGCCAGCGGACCTGGCGAGCTGGGCTTCGGCGACACCCCCAAGGGGACCGTGATCTCCACCGCCGCCGCGCCCCGCCCGCTCACCTCCTACTACCGCCGGTCGGTGACGATCACCGACCCGGCGCAGTACTCGCGCTTCGCCCTCGAGGTGATCCGCAACTCCGGCGTGGCGGTCTACGTCAACGGCGTCGAGGTCACCCGGATCAACCTGCCCGCCGGACCCCTGACCGCCAACACCTACGCCGTGGTGGCCACCCCGGCCGCCGAGCGCAAGGTCCCGGTGCGCGTGGAGATCCCCACGTCGGCCTTCCGGCCCGGCGCCAACACGATCACCGCCGAGCTCCACCTCAACTACCGGTCGCAACCCACCGCCGGCTTCGACCTGAAGGTGACCGGCCTACGCTGAGCCCGCTCGGGGCTACTTGTCGAGCACGGACTGGAGGACCTCGCGCAGGAAGGTGCTGGAGGTGCGCTTGGTGTAGGGGAGGTAGGCCACGTCCACGCCCACGGTGGCGAAGTCGGCCTCGAGCTTGTCGCCCTTGTCGGTGCCCCGCCAGTCGTCGCCCTTGATGATCACGTCGAACTTGAGGCGCTCCCACATCTCGAGCTTGTGGGGCACGTCCTCCACCACCGCCTCGTCGACGTAGCGGATGGCGCCCACGATGTCGAGGCGCTCCGCCAGCGGGATCACCGGCGTGATGCCCTTGGTCCGCTGCGCCATCTCGTCGGACAGGACCCCGGCGATCAGGTGGTCGCAGAACGCCCGCGACTCCCGGAAGATGTTCAGGTGGCCGACGTGGAACAGGTCGTAGATCCCCGGGGCGTACCCGATGCGTGGTTTGTCCGACATGTCGCGAACCCTATGGCCCGGGGCCGGCCACCTCGACCCGTAGGCTCGCCCCGATGACGGCCGCCGATCGCACGAGCACCGCCCCGCGCGGATCGGCGGGCGAGCGCTACGCCGAGGCCCGCGCCCGCCTCGGCGGCGCGCAGAAGTCCAAGGCGGGCGTCCCGGCCTACCTGCGCTACGTCAACCGTCGCATCGGGGGCTGGCTGGCGGCGTGTGCCCACGCCCTGGCCCTCACCCCGAACCACGTCACCGCCCTCAGCGCCGCCTGCTCGCTGGTGGGCATCGCCCTGCTCGGGCTCGTCGACCCCACCCCGGCGGTGGCGGTGGCGATCACGTTCTGGCTCCTGCTCGGGTTCGCCTTCGACTCGGCCGACGGCCAGCTCTCGCGGGTGCGCGGCGACGGGAAGCCGTCGGGCGAGTGGCTCGACCACGTGGTCGACGTGGCCAAGACCTCCACGCTGCACGCCGCGGTGGCCGTGTCGCTCTACCGCTTCGCCGACCTCGCCTCGGCCGCGTGGCTGCTCGTGCCCCTCGCCTTCGGGATCGTGGCGCTGACGTTCTTCTTCGGGATGATGCTGCGCGACCAGCTCGGCGCCAAGCCGGTGGCGGGCACCGGCTCGGCCGCCGTCGGCTCGCCGCTGCGCTCGTTCGTCCTGTTGCCCATGGACTACGGCACCCTGTGCCTCACGTTCCTCGCCCTCCCCTGGCCGCGTGCCTTCCTGGCGGCCTACGGCGGGCTGCTCGTGGCCAACGTGGCCTTCTGCGCCCAGAGCTTCGTGAAGGCCTATCGAGCCCTCGCCGCCCCGCCGGCCTGAGTCGCTCGGCAGCTTCGGCCACGTCCGGTGACGCGGCCACCACTTCACGAAGAGTGATCGGCGCCGATGAGTTGCCACACAACGTGACGGCCCGATAGGCTCACCACACAGCGTGACCAAGAGCTCGTTCCGGCCACGGAGCGTGATTGGGGTCGGGGAGGACCACCGAACATGCGAACCAACGCACGTCGCAGCGCGAGCAACCGCCGGGGGACCGTGGCGATCGCCCTCACCCTGGGCCTGCTCGCCGTCGTCCCCGTGACCGCCGCCCTCCACCGGGACCGCGCGTCGGCCGCCGCCGCCCTCCCCGGCGACGGCACCACCGCGGCCACCGCCGGCTCCTCGTGCTGGGGCATCAAGCAACAGCACCCCACCAGCGCGGATGGCACCTACTGGCTCTGGACCGCCCAGCTCGACCGTCCCGCCCAGTTCCACTGCGACATGACCACCGACGGCGGCGGATGGGTCCTGGTCGGCCGGGGTCGCAACGGCTGGACGTTCCACCCGAACGGGCAGGGCAGCCCCGCCACCGTTCGCACCACGTTCGACGGCCCCGACGCCTTCGCCCCCGCCGCCCTCGACACCGCCACCATCAACGGTCTGCTCGGCGGCGCCGACCTCTCGGCCAACGTCGACGGCATCCGCCTCGAGCGCTCGCTCAACTCGTCGGGCTCCAGCAGGCAGGACTACCGCCTGTTCCCCCGGTGGACCACGTGGAAGTGGAGCTTCGACGCCGGCCAGCTCCTCAACCGGGCCCGCATCGACGGCACCACCTACAACGGTTCGAACGCCCGCGACACCAACGCCAGCGTGGCCGGGCAGACCACCAACCAGCTCAACGGCCAGAACAACCAGCGCCGGATGTACACCTTCGCCTCGGCGAGCCACAACTACCAGCAGGGCTTCGGTCTGGGCTCCTCGGTGGGTGGCGGGAGCAGTTCGGCCACGAACCACCTGTGGACCTACACCAACGAAGGCAGCCCGCTCCCGTTCACCCGGGTGTGGCTGCGGCCGCGCATCGCCAACCAGGCCGGCGGGCACACGCCCATCCCCGCCGGCGGGTTCGGCGCCGAGGCCAAGCCGGCCACCCTGAGGACCCGCAACGAGGTCATGCCGTGGGGCGTGGTCGGCTACGACCACACCAACGAGGCCACCGTCGAGCCCTGGAACACGACCGTCCTCGACATCCGGGTCTTCGGCGACCGGGTGTACGTGGGCGGTCGATTCACCGGCGTCCAGCAGGGCCCGGGCGCCACCGCCGTCGCCCAGCGGTTCCTGGCCGCCTTCGACCTGGACGGCAACTGGATCTCCAGCTTCCGGC
>CAZIVZ010000404.1:0-3448 GCA_964542495.1 uncultured Aquihabitans sp. | reverse complement strand
TAGGGTCGTGGTCGCGTGCACCTGTCCACCCCCACCCCCGCCGCCCACCATGGCGCTCGATGACCGGCGCCACCGGTCCCGCCGTCGCTTCCACGTGTCCGCCTGGCGAGGCGACCACCACGTCGCGGTCCTGAGCCCGGCGCCCGACCAGCCCGGTCCGGGCGCCGCCGCCATCCGTGCCGAGCTGGCCCGGTTGCAGGCCGCGGGCGTCCGCCGAGTGCTCACCGGCGCCCTCCACGAGGCCGAGCTCGGGCCGTTCCTCGCCTCCGGCTTCCAGGAGCACGAGCGCCTGCACCTGCTGCGCCATGACCTCGAGCAGATCCCCGCCGACGTCCCCTCGGTGCGCATGCGGCGGGCCTGGCGGCGCGACCTGGCGCCCGTGCTCGACATCGACGCCCGGGCCTTCGACGAGTTCTGGGCCCTGGATCGGCGCGGTCTCGACGATGCCGTCCGCGCCACCCCCGTGGCCCGGTTCCGCGTCTCGGGCGAGCTCGGCCGGCCGATCTCGGGCTACGCGGTCACGGGCCGAGCCGCAGACCGCGGCTATCTCCAGCGGTTGGCCGTGGATCCCTCGCACCACCGTGAGGGCATCGGTCAGGCCCTGGTGGCCGACGCCCTCCGCTGGCTGAGCCGGAGAGGTGCGCGCGTCGCCATGGTGAACACCCAGGAGCGCAACGCGGGTGCGCTCGCGCTGTACCGGGCCTGCGGGTTCCTCGACGAGCCCACCGGCCTGCTCGTGCTCGAGCGCGACCTGGCCGACGCCGCCGGACCCTCGACCGCGCGGTGACCCGCCCGGCGCCGGCCCGCACCGGTCGACGGCCGTTGCGACGGCTCGCGTGGATGGCAGCGCCGGTGCTGGCCGGCGCCCTGACGCTGGCCCCGCCGGCGGCCGCCCTGCCGAGCCAGGACGCCGGCGAGTCATCCGGGCGCGTCGCCACGATGTCGGTGATCGCCCAGAACCTCGAGGTGGCGCCCACCGGCAGCTTCAGCGTGTACCTGCGGATCGCGGATGCCCCCGCCGGTAGCGACGTGGCCGTCGACATCTACGACCCGATCACCGACGTGGCCGACGTCGCCGCGAGCGCCACCACCGATGCCCGGGCCACCTTCGATCCGTTGCCCCTCGCCGACGAGCCCACCGCCTCGCAGCAGACGGGGTTCACCATCTCCCTCTACGCGCGGGGATCTGCGCGTCCCCCCGGCGCATGGGCCTACCGCCTCGACGAGCCCGGCGTGTACCCGCTCCGAGTGCGCCTGCGAGACGGCGACGACAAGCTCCTCACCTCCTTCGTCACCTACCTCGTGCGCGCTCCCGCCGACGACCAGGCGGCCGCCCGACCGGCTCGGGTGGCCGTGGTCACCTCCGTGGCCACCGACCCGGCACCGCACCCCCCCGATGCCGCCACCGCAGCCGTGGCCGACGGCTTCGCCGACGACGTGGCGCGCACGCTGCGCCTCTTCACCGAGCGACGATCGGTACCCGCCAGCTTCGCCGTGTCCCCGGAGACCGCGGAGCGCCTGGCCGCCGACGAGGACCGCGCCGACCTGGTGGCGGACCTGCGCGAAGAGGTGGAGCGACCGGGGCGGGACCTGCTCGGCGCGTCGTACGTCCCTCTCGACCCGGCCCCGCTCGTGGGAGACGGGCTGGCCGACGAGGTCACCAGCCAGGCCGACCTCGGCCGGCGCACCCTCACCTCGGTCCTGGGCTCCCCCGGCACCGACACCTGGCTGGTGGACGGTCCGATCGACGTGGCGTCGGTGGACGCCCTCCGTGCCGCCGGGGCCGCCCACCTGGTGCTCCCGGCGGCCGCGCTGGCGGGGGGCGCCACGGCCGCTCCGGTGCTCCTGCCCAGCGCCTCGGGCGTGAACGCCGTCGCCACCGACAGCCTGCTCGACCTGACCGGCGAGCCGCCCACAGATCCGGTGCTGGCCGCGTACCAGCTCCTCGGTCGGCTGGCGGCTCTGGGATCGCTCACGCCTGGCGGCGCCGGGATCGTGGTGCGGGTCAACCCATCGGCCGTGTCGTCGCGCGAGCTGGCCACGGTGCTCGACCAGCTCGACCAGCCGAGCGACTACCTCGTCCCGGCGACGGTCTCCGAGCTGTTCCGCGACGTCCCCACCACCACCGCTCCGGTCGCGGCGCTCACGTCGTCGTTGCGCACCGAGCTCGGCACCTACCCGGCCCGACTCCACCAGGCCGAGCAGTTCCTCGCCAGCTACGGATCGATGCTGCTCGATCCTGCCGTGGCCGTCGGCGAGTTCGAACGCCCCCTCGCCCGCAGCATGGATCGGCGGCGATCGCGCCGTGAGCAGCTGGACATGGTCGACGACGTCCGCGCCTCGTTGCAGTCCCGGTTCGACGCCATCACCGTGCCCGAGCGAGACCGCGTCACCCTCGGCGCCCGCGACGCCCGGTTCCCGCTCCCGATCACCTCCACCCTGGGCGAACCGGTCACCGTGCTGATCACCATGGAGGCATCGGACCGCCTCTCGTTCCCTCGCGACCGCATCGAGACCACCCTGCGAGACGAGCGCACGACGGTGCAGATCCCCGTGCGCACCCGCGCCACCGGCGACACGCCGCTGCGCATCACCGTGCGCACGCCCGACGGCCGGGTGATCATCGACGAGAGCCAGTACACCGTGCGTTCCACGGCCGTCTCCGGCGTGGGCCTGCTGCTCACGGTGGGGGCAGGAGGGTTCCTCGCCCTCTGGTGGGGACGGCACCTGCTCCGCCACCACAACCGGCGCCGCGCCCGGCTCGCCGACCATCCCCCCGGGGTCTGATGTAACCAGCGGGGTCCGGTCACGGTCAGAACCCGACCGACCTCCCCACCAGCCCGGAGCCCTGCATGCCCGTCCAGATCATCACCGACAGCGCGGCCGACCTGTCGCCGCTGGTGGCCGCCGAGCTCGGGGTGCGGGTGGTCCCGCTCTCGATCCGCTTCGGTGACGAGGAGTTCACCGACGGCGTCCAGCTCACGCCCGAGGCGTTCTACGCCAAGATGGCCGAGTTCCCGGGCATCCCCGCCACCGCGGCACCCGCTCCGGGCGCTTTCGAGGCCGCCATCCGCGAGGCCGGCGCCGACGGCGACCCGGTGGTGGTGATCAACCTGTCGAGCAAGCTCTCCGCCACCATGCAGTCGGCCGAGAACGCCGCTCGGGCCATCGGTGACGACCTCGAGGTGCGGGTGGTCGACTCCCTCTCGATCACCGCCACCCAGGGGCTCAAGGTGATCGCCGCCGCCAGGGCCGCCGCCGAGGGTCGCACCGCCGACGAGATCGTGGCCCTGGTGGAGGACCTCCGCACCCGGTCACGGGTGTACGGCGCCCTGAACACGCTCGACAACCTGAAGAAGAACGGTCGCATCGGAGGCGCCCAGGCCATGCTCGGCTCGGTGCTGTCGATCAAGCCCATCATCGACATCTCCAGCGGTTCGGTGGTGGA
>CAZIVZ010000403.1:0-3455 GCA_964542495.1 uncultured Aquihabitans sp. | reverse complement strand
GGCGGCAACATCCGCCACTACCGGCCCTACCTCGAGGCGCGCCACCACGACGCCTTCGACGCCTGGGCCGACGCCTTCGAGAACCCCTACGACGACGTGAAGGGTCCCGACGCCGACCGCAACTGGGACTCGGCGCGCCGCCTCGCCGAGATGGAGGCCGACGGCGTGGTGGCCGAGGTGGTGTTCCCCAACACCATCCCGCCGTTCTTCCCCAAGGTGTCGCTGGTGCACCAGCCCCCGGGGGCGTCAGCCGGCGACCTCGACCTGCGCTGGGCCGGGCTGCGCGCCCACAACCGCTGGCTCGTCGACTTCTGCGCCGCCGCCCCGGGCCGGCGCGCCGGGATCATCCAGATCATGCTGCACGACGTCGAGGGCTCGGTCGAGGAGATCCACTGGGCCGCCGACCAGGGCCTCACCGGCGGCGTCCTGCTCCCCGGCGCGCCGCCCGGCTCGGGGGTGCCCCCGCTCTACGCCCCGGACTACGACCCCATCTGGCGGGCCTGCGAGGAGCGCGGCCTGCCG
This sequence comes from uncultured Aquihabitans sp., assembly GCA_964542495.1. Classification (GTDB taxonomy): domain Bacteria; phylum Actinomycetota; class Acidimicrobiia; order Acidimicrobiales; family Iamiaceae; genus Aquihabitans. The sequence continues at coordinate 2,933 of CAZIVZ010000403.1, read as the reverse complement.
GTCACCCACCACAGCGGCAGCGCCGCCCCCGACATGGGCGACTACCCCGCGGCCCAGGCCATCTTCCTGCTCGAGGTCACCTGGTGGGCGCACCGCACGCTGTGGCACCTCATCTTCGGCGGGGTCATGGAGCGGTTCCCGGCGCTGCAGTTCGTGTTCACCGAGCAGGGCACCGCCTGGGTGCCCGAGGAGCTCACCCGGCTCGACTACTACGCCGGCCGCCTCAAGGGCACGAGCGGCGCCGAGGGCTCCCAGGAGGCTCGGTTCGGCGCCGGGGTGCGGGACCTGTCGCTCAAGCCGTCGGAGTACTGGGCCCGCCAGTGCCAGCTCGGCTCCAGCTTCATCCGCCGGCCCGAGGTGGCGCTGCGCCACGAGGTGGGCGTCGACCGGATCATGTGGGGCAGCGACTTCCCCCACCTCGAGGGGTGCTGGCCGTTCTCGCACGACCACCTGCGCCTGGCCTTCGCCGGGGTGCCCGAGGCCGAGGTCCGGGCCATGGTGGGCGAGAACGCAGCGCACGTGTACGGCTTCGACCTCGACGCCCTCGCCCCGCTGGCCGACCGCTTCGGCCCCAGCCCCAGCGAGGTGGCCGCCCCCCTGCTGCCCGACGAGATCCCCGACGAGGCGCTGCGCTGCCCCGCCTTCGCCGCCGCCCGGTTCGCCTCGTGAGCGCGCCCCCGGCCGCCGCGGTGTTCGACCCCTTCGAGGAGGGGTTCGTCGAGTCGCCCTACGCCCAGTACGCCCGGCTCCGAGACGGCGATCCGGTGCACCACTCGCCGCTGCTGCACGGCTGGGTGGTCACCCGCTTCGATGACGTCGGACGCCTGTTGCGCGACCCGTCGGTGTCGAGCGACATCCGCAACGCCACGCCCAACCCGCTCACCATCAACGAGCTGGCCCGCCTGGCCGAGCAGGAACGGGCGTCGCGCACGATCGTGCTCATGGACGACCCGGACCACGGCCGCATCCGGCGCCTGCTGGCCGAGCCGTTCCGGCCGCGCGAGGTGGCCCGGCTGGCCGAGCGGATCACCGAGCGGGTCACCCGGGCGTTCGACCAGCTCCGCGAGGTGCACGGCCCCGGCCGGGTGGAGCTCGACCTCATCTCGGAGTTCGCCTACCCGCAGCCGGTGGAGATCTTCTCGGAGATCCTCGGCGTGCCCGACGAGGACCACCCGCAGTTCCGCTACTGGGCCCAGTGCGTGGCCCGCACCGTCGACCCGATCCTCTCCGAGGCCGACCGCGAGGTGTGCCTGAAGGGCCTCGACGACATGTACGCCTACCTCGAGGTGGTGGCCGAGGAGAAGCGGGCGGCGCCGGCCGACGACCTGCTCTCCAGCCTCGTGCACGCCGAGGAGGACGGGGCCCGGCTCACCCACGAGGAGCTGATGGCCCAGCTCGTCACCCTCTACATGGCCGGCCACGAGCCGGTGGCGTCGCTGCTCGGCAGCGGCACGCTGGCCCTGCTCGGGGCGCCCGACCAGCTGGCGCGCCTGCGGTCCGACCCCGACGTGTTGCGCAACGGCGTGTCCGAGCTGCTGCGCTACGACGGGCCCAACCAGTTCGTCCGCCGCATCCTCACCCAGCCCACCGTGGTGGGCGAGACCGAGCTGCCCGCCGGCGAGGTGATCTACGCCAGCCCGGCCTCGGCCAACCGAGACCCCCGCCGCTGGGGCAACACCGCCGAGTCGGTCCAGGTCGACCGCCCCGACGCCGGCCAGCACCTCCAGTTCGGCGCCGGCGTGCACGCCTGCCTGGGCTCGCACCTGGCCCGGCTCCAGGCCGAGATCGCCTTCGCCGCCATCTTCGAGCGGCTCGACGACCTCGAGCTGGCGGGCGAGCCCGAGTGGGGCAACCGCATGTTCATCCGTGGCCTCAACTCGCTGCCGGTGGCCTGCCGCATCAACGCCGGCCGCCCGTAGCGGGGCGCAGGTGAGCAGCCAGGCCGAGTGGAAGGCGCGCCCGGCCGGACCGGACTACGAGGCCACCCGCGGCGCCGTGGTGGAGGCGGCCGAGGCGATCGTGCGCGAGCAGGGGGTGCGGGCGCTGCGGTTCGAGTCGGTGGCCGACCGCGTGGGCCTGCACCGATCGTCGCTGTACCGCTACTTCGACTCCAAGGAGGAGCTGCTCACCGCGGTGGTGGTGCACGCCAGCCTGCGGGTGGGCCAGTCGGTCATCGCCCAGCTCGGCGCCGACGCCTCCCCTCGCCGGTTCCTGGTCGAGGGACTCACCATCGCCCTGGCCGAGCTGGCGTCGGACCCCGTGCACCGGTCGCTGCTCGACCCGTCGGCCAGCGAGGCCATGGCCCGCGTGGGCGGCCGGGCGCTCACCGAGGGCATCCGGCCGCTGGTGGAGCCGGCGTTCGTGGGCGCTGCCGAACAGGGCATCCTGCGCCCGGGCGTCACGGCCGACGACGCCCTGCGCTGGCTCCAGATCGTGGCCGTCGGCCTGCTCCGGGCCCCCACCGCCACCGCTGATGCCGAGACCGGCGACCTGACCCGCCTCCTCGAGCTCATGCTCGTCCCCGCCCTCTTCGACCCCTGAATGCGAATGTGGTGTGTGGGAGCCGCGTTCCGGTCGGTTTCGCGCGTGAAGTACGCCCGGCGCTCGCCCGACCTCAGCGGTGAACCTCACGCGCGAGATCGACAAGAACGTCGCCCTGGCACACCACATTCGCCCGGGGGTCTCAGCGGCGGCGGGGGCCGCCGTCGGTGCCGGGCCAGCGGGAGCCGCCGATGGTGTCGGCGTGGGGCCAGAAGGCGTCGGGGTCGAGCGGGCCGGCGTTGGTGATCTCCCGCAGCGAGTGCCGGGCGGTCACCAGCTCGGCCGACAGCAGCTCGCGCAGGGGCAGCAGCTCGGTGTAGGGGTCCCACGGGCTGTCGCGCAGGGTGAGCTCGCCGGAGAGCGCCTCGGTGTGCACCGCTTGGCCGACCATG
>CAZIVZ010000402.1:0-3467 GCA_964542495.1 uncultured Aquihabitans sp. | reverse complement strand
TCCCGTTCGCCGACCCCTCGTCGTCCACCCGCGTGCTGCTCATCGCCTCGGGCAAGGGCGGGGTCGGGAAGTCGTCGGTCTCCACCAACCTCGCCGTGTCGCTGGCCCGGCGGGGCCGGTCGGTGGCCATCGTCGACGCCGACGTGTGGGGCTTCTCGATCCCCCGCATGCTCGGGATCCAGCAGCAGCCCGTGGTGATCGACTCCATGCTGGTGCCGCCGGAGGCCCACGGGGTCCGCTGCATCTCCATGGGGTTCTTCGCCGAGGAGGACCAGGCGGTGATCTGGCGTGGCCCCATGCTCCACAAGGCGCTCGAGCAGTTCCTCACCGACGTCTTCTGGGACGACCCCGACTACCTCATCGTCGACCTCCCCCCGGGCACGGGAGACATCTCCATCTCGATCGCCCAGTTCATGCCCCGCGCCGAGGTCTACGTGGTCACCACCCCCCAGCCTGCCGCCCAGCGCGTGGCCCAGCGGGCGGCCGCCATGGCTGAGAAGGTGCACCTCACGGTGAAGGGCGTCATCGAGAACATGTCGTGGTTCACCGGCGACGACGCCAAGCGGTACGAGATCTTCGGCTCGGGCGGCGGCCAGGAGCTCGCGGACCGCCTCGAGGTCCCGCTGCTCGGCAAGGTGCCGCTGCTCGACGACCTGCGTGAGGGCTCCGACCTCGGTCGACCCGTGGCCGCCCTCGACCCCGAGGGCGAGGCGGGCCGCGCCTTCGCCGCCATCGCCGAGCAGATCGACGTGGACCTGGCGCCCACCCGCCGCTACCACAAGGAGCTGAAGCTCCTGGGTTGACCCCGGGCGGTGTCCCGGTCCTCGATGCATCATCTCGACTGATCTGTTACATTGACCGCTCACCAACGAGCAGCGGTCAGGGGCAGGCCAGAGAGGGACTTGCATGCATGGCTTGACCGTTCGGTTCACCGCAATCGTCGCACTGGGTTTCGTCGGCGCACTGGCCGCGTCCGGCCTCACGGCGTGCGAGCCGGTGGTGCCCGACACCTACGTCGCTCTCGGCGACTCCTACGCCGCCGGGCCTCTCGTCCCGGATCAGAGGCTCTCGCCGGTCGGGTGCGGGCGGTCAACCAACAACTACGCCCACGTCATCTCGTCGCGCATCCATGTGACCAAGTTCGTCGATGTGACGTGCAGCGCCGCCACGACCGACAGCCTCTACGTCGAGCAGAACGTGGCGGGCGGAGCGAACCCAGCCCAGGCCGACTCGCTGGACGACCACACCAAGGTGGTCACGTTCCAGTTCGGCGGCAACGACATCGGCTTCGGCGAGGTGGTCCAGAGCTGCATCACCCTCCTGCCCTGGGGCGCGGGGTGCGCAGCCACCAAGTACCAGGTGGGCGGCCAGGACGTGCTCCGGGACCGGATCCGCGCGGCCGAGCCGAAGATCGCCCGTGCGCTCGCCGAGGTGAAGCGCAAGGCGCCGAACGCCAAGGTGTTCGTGGTCGGCTACCCGGCGATCCTGCCCGAGTCCGGTGGCTGCTGGTCGGTCACGTCGCCGATCGTCGACGCCGACATCCCCTACCTCCGCGGCGTGCTGAAGGACTTCAACCGGGTGATCGCGGCCCAGGCGGCGGCCGCCGGCGCGGTCTACCTCGACATCTACACGCCCACCATCGGCCACGATGCGTGCTCGTCGAACCGGTGGATCGAGCCGGTCATCCCCAGCACCGGAACCCCGGCGTTCCCGGTCCACCCCAACTACTGGGGCTACTGGTCCTGGGGCCCGGCCATGGCGGACACCATCAACCAGCACGTGCCGGCCTGAGCGAGCAGCCGTCGGTGCAGAACCTGCGCAGGTTCTGCACCAACGGCCTGCGCCGCGTCCGCGCTGAGCATCCGGAGCGGGCAGTGGCTCCGTAGCCTTGGTGCATGGGCACCCGGAGCGACGACGAGGTCGAGGGGCGAGACGGCACGCCGGTGGGCCGGCGCGCCGTCCTGGGCCTGATCGGGCTCGGTGCGGCGGGGGTGTTGGTCGGCGCCCGGGTGCAGGACGAGGTCGCCGACACCCTGGCGCCCATCACCGCCATCGACCCCACCGGTCTCTCGGGCCTCGTGCCCGGTGCCGGCCGCTTCCGGATCTACACCGTCACCGGCGACCTTCCCGAACGGTCCCGGGCTGCGTGGCGTCTGCGGATCAGCGGTCTGGTGGAGCACCCGGACACCCTCACCTTCGCCGAGCTCACGGAGATGGAGCCGATCGGGCTCACCGCCGACTTCCAGTGCGTCACCGGCTGGCGGGTGGACGACGTGCCGTGGAAGGGGGTGCGGCTGGCCGACCTCCTCGACCGGGTCGGGGTGGAGGCCGGTGCCACGCACCTGCGCCTCACCTCGTTCGACGGGGTCTACACCGAGTCGCTCACCCTGGAGCAGGCCCGCCGACCCGACGTGCTGGTGGCGTACCAGATGTCCGGCAAGGCCATCACGAGGGCCCACGGCGGCCCGGTGCGGCTCTACGTCGCCCCGATGTACGGCTACAAGTCGCTCAAGTGGCTCGACGGCATCGAGGTGGTCGACCGACTCGTCCCCGGCTACTGGGAGCGGTTGGGCTACGACGTCGACGCCTGGGTGGGCCGGTCCAACGGGCGATCCGACGAAGCGCCGTCGGTCTCGGGCTCGTGATCCCCACGCCGGAGGCCGCCCAGGCGGATCCGTCGGAGATCGTGCGGGCTCGGGTCGATTCCGTCGTGGGCGACCACCTGGTGCGCTTCGACCGCGCCGAGCGGTGGCTCCACTGGGTCAACGCCACGTTGGTCCTGGTGCTCATCGCCACCGGGTCGGTCATGTACGTCGGCGCCCTGTCGGGCCTGGTGGGACGTCGGGTGCTGGTGCGAGACATCCACCTGTGGTCCGGCCTGCTGCTGCCCGTTCCGTTCCTGGCCGTCGTGGCCGGCCGGTGGGGCCGCGGCTTCCGGCAGGACTGCGCCCGGCTGGGCCGGTTCCTCACCGACGACTGGCGGTGGCTGAACCGCCGCCACCGCCGATCCGGCGAGCTGCGCGTGGGCAAGTTCAACGCCGGCCAGAAGATCAACGCCATCCTGGTGGCCGGTGCGCTTCCCGTGCTGTTCGGCACCGGCGTGGTGCTGCACTGGGCACGGTCGTTCCCCGAGAGCGTGCGCACCGGCGCCACCTTCGTGCACGACTGGGGCTACGCGGCGCTCACCGTCCTCGTGGCCGGCCACATCCTCAAGGCCCTCGCCGATCCGGTGGCCCTCCACGCCATGCGCTCGGGCCTGGCCCCGACCCGGTGGGCCCGCGCCGCACACCCGCGCTGGCACGACGAGGTGGTGGCCGAGGCGGCGGCACCTCAGCGGACGGACCCGGCGGGCGGGGTCGGCTCGCCCACCCCCTACGATGGCCCGCGGTCCGACCAGCCCTGAGGAGAACATCGTGGACGTCCGCATCGGCGTGAGCCAGACCGCCAAGGAGATCGAGGTCGAGCTG
>CAZIVZ010000401.1:0-3474 GCA_964542495.1 uncultured Aquihabitans sp. | reverse complement strand
ACGCTCCGTGCGGAGGCCGCCGCCATCGGCCAGGAGCTCCAGATCCGCATCGGGATCAACACCGGCGAGGTCCTCGTGGGGGCCATGCGCGCCGCGGGGTCGGTCACGGCCATGGGTGACGTGGTCAACACGGCCAGTCGCCTCCAGACCTCCGCCGAGCCGGGCGAGGTGCTGGTGGGCCCGGCCACTCATGCCGCCACCGAGCGGGCCATCGCCTACGAACCGCGAGGACCGCTCGCGGCCAAGGGGCGGGAGGAGCCGGTGGAGACGTGGCGGGCGCTCGCCCCGACGTCGGCCCCCGGCCTCCGGGCCCGCCGTGACGACGTGCCCCTGGTGGGGCGCGACCACGAGCTCGGCCTGCTGTGCCACGCCACCGGCACGTCGATCACGCACCACCGCGCCCTGCTGGTGCTGCTGGTGGGCGACGTGGGCATGGGCAAGACGCGCCTGGCCGACGAGGTCGCCACGTGGGCTTCCTGCGAGCACGACGCCGTGCTGCGCGAGGGGCGGTGCCTGCCCTACGGCGAGGCCAACGTGTGGTGGCCGGTGGCCGACGCCCTCCGCGAGGGCCTCGGCGTCGGCGACGGCGACGACGAGCAGCGGGCCCGCGCCGCGGTGCGCGCCCAGGTGGGCCAGGTGCTGCGACGCCCCGAGGACGACGCCGAGGTGGCCCGCACCACCGAAGGGCTGCTCACCCTGCTCGGCCACGACCTCACCGGTGACGCCGACGCCGCCACCGTGCGCGAGGACGCGGGCCGGGCCTTGGGCGTGTACGTGGCCGCGGTGGCCGACCGTCGACCGCTCGTGTTGCAGATCTCCGACCTGCACTGGGCCGATGAGGCCCTGCTGGGCCTCATCGACGACACGCTCGCCGCCGTCCACCACCGGCCCGTCGTGGTGGTTGCCACCGCCCGCCCGGCGGTGCTCGACCGGTGGGCGCCCCGCCCCGGTCGCCACAACGCGCTGGTGCTCCACCTGGACCCGCTGGGCCGTGCCGCCGCCGCCGACCTGCTGGAGGTCCTGGTGGGCGAGCGGGTGGCCGACGACGTGGCCGACGCGCTGCTCGAGCGCAGCGGGGGCAACCCGTTCTTCCTGGAGGAGCTGGTGAGCCTGCTCGACGGCACCCGCGAGGCAGTCCACGGCGAGCGGGTGGCGGCGCTGCCCGACACGCTGCGCGGCCTGGTGGCGGCCCGCCTCGCCGACCTCGACCCGGTGGCGCGAGCCGTGCTCCAGAACGCGTCGGTGATCGGCCATCAGGGCCCGGTGGCCGGGTTGCGGGAGATGGGCCACCAGCTCCAGCGCGGCGTCGACGTCGACGCCGGCCTGGCCCTGCTGGCGGTCGACGAGATCATGGAGGTCGACGGCAACGTCTGGTCGTTCCGCTCCGACCTCGTGCGGGAGGTGGCCTACCAGACCATCACCAAGGCCGACCGGGCCAAGCTCCACCTCGGCATCGCCCGGTACCTCGAGGAGGCCGTGGCCAGCCGCAAGCCCCGCCCGGTGTGGGTCGTCGACCAGCTCGCGCACCACTACGGCTCGGCGGCGTCGCTCGCGGCCGACCTCGGCCCGGCTCGCAGCACCGACAAGTTCCCGGCCGACCTGGCCGCCATCGCCCGCGGGTGGGTGGTGGAGGCAGCGCGCCGCGCCGCCCGGGACCAGGCCCTGCCCACCGCCATCCGGCTCTACGGTCAGGCCCTCGGTCTCGGGGAGCCCGGCTCGATCGCTCCCGACGAGGCGGCTCGGCTCCACCTGGCCCGGGCCGTGCTGTCGACCGACGCCTGGGACCTGGCCGGTGCCCGTGCGGACCTCGAGGCGGCCGGAGCGCTCGTCGACGAGCTCGGCGATCCCAGCCTGGGGGCGCGCCTGCTCGTGATCCGGGGTGGGCTCGAGCAGAAGGAGGGCGACGTCGACCTGGCCGTCGCCACCCTCACGGAGGCGGCCGAGTGCTACCGGGCGCACGACGACGCCGCCGGTCTCGGCGAGGCCCTCCGCCAGCGCGGGTTCGTCGAGCTCTTCGGTGGGCGACTGGGCGACGCGGAGTCCTCCGCGACCGAGGCGCTCACCGCGTTCGAGGCGGTGGGAGACCGCAGTGGCCAGGCCTGGGCCCTGCAGAACCTGGCGTGGATCGCGTTCGTGACCGGCCGGGCCGACCTGGCCGACGAGCGGGTGCACGCCGCGGTCGAGATCTTCGCCGACCTCGTCGACGGCCGCGGGCTGGCCTGGAGCCAGGGCCTGCTCAGCTGGGTGCGCTTCCAGCAGCATCGGGTGGGCGAGGCCGAGGCCCTGGGCGAGCAGGTCCTGCACGAGGCCCGCTCGCGCAACGACCCGTGGGCCACCGCCATGATGACCTTGCTCTCGGCGGCGATCCGCCTCTGGACCGGTCGCACCCAGGAGGCGGTGGAGCTGGCCGACGAGGCTCGCCGCGCCTTCTCCACCATCGGCGACGCGTACGGGCTGGGCCAGGCCAACGCCGTCCTGGGTCGTGCCTCGGTGATGTCGGGCCGGGTGGAGGAGGGGTTCGACCTGCTCGGGGACCAGGCCGCCACCGTCCCCAGCGGGGGCCTGGGCGCCGGGCTGCGCTGGCCCGGGAGCGACCAGGCCATCCGGGCCACGCGCGTGGCCACCGCGATCCAGGTGGGCGAGCCCGAGCGGGCCGCCGACCTCGTCGCCGAGATCGAGGACACCATGGGCTTCGGCGGCGACGCCTCGGTGGTGCTGGGCCTGATCGGCCTCCAGCGGGGCGACCTCGCCGGTGCCGCGGTGCACCTCGGCGTGCGAGACGACGAGGAGTCGAACCCGAACCTGGTGTCGGCGCGGGCCCTCTACGCGGCGGCGGCCGGCACCGGCGACGCAGCGGTGCTGGCCGATCGCGTCCGGGGCCTGCTCGGGTCGACCTACCTCGACCAGGCGCTGGCCGAGGTGGCCGCCGGCCTCGAGGCGGCCCAGGCGGACCGCGGCGAGGCTGCCACCGCCCGCATCGCCGCGGCTCGGGCGCTCGTGGCGCCCACCGGCGACGTGGTGGCGCGCGCCGTGGTGGAGCTGGCCGGGGCCGAGGTGGCCCAGCGCACGGGCGACCCCGACGCGCCCCACCAGCGGGTGGAGGCCGACCGTCGCTTCGCGAACCTCGGCATCGACCCGGCTGGCTGGGTGCGCATCATCGAGCTGGCGGCGAGCGCCGTGCCCGCCTGATCAAAGGAGGCGAGCCGATAGGCGAGCCGACCCAGCAAGCACGGCATCGGTAGACCGAGGCGCTAGCCGAGGTCCACACAACCTCGCAGCGACGACGGTCGACCTATCCGCCAAGGCCTCTACTTGTTGGGCTGGGGCGTCACCCGGAGGTAGGGCTTCTTGGTCTCGAAGCCCTTGGGGAACCGCTCCTTGGCCTCCTCGTCGGACACGGCCGGGACGATGATCACGTCCTCGCCGTCCTTCCAGTCGGCCGGGGTGGCCACCTTGAACTGGTCGTTGAGCTGC
>CAZIVZ010000400.1:0-3478 GCA_964542495.1 uncultured Aquihabitans sp. | reverse complement strand
GGCGGCCACGCCGACCCGTGGAACCACGTGGAGGCGGCCATGGCCCTCGCCACCGGCGGCCGGGTGGCCCAGGCGGAGCGGGCCTACGACTGGCTCGTGGGCCTCCAGCGCCCCGACGGCTCGTGGCACCAGTACTACCTGGAGGACCGCGTCGAGCAGGACAAGCTCGACGCCAACGTGGTGGCCTACGTGGCCGCCGGCGTGTGGCACCACTGGCTGCTCACCGAGGACCGGGGCTTCGCCGAGACCATGTGGCCGGTGGTGGAGCGGGCCATCGACTTCGTCCTCGACCTCCAGACCCCACGCGGCGAGATCCTCTGGGCCCGTCACGCGGATGGCACCCCCTGGCCCTTCGCCCTGCTCACCGGCTCGTCGAGCATCTGCCACAGCCTCCGGTGCGCCATCGCCCTGGCCGAGCTGCTCGGCCACGAGCGACCCGACTGGGAGCTCTCCGCCGCCCGCCTGGCCGACGTCATCCGCCACCACGAGGCCGACGCCTTCGCCCCCAAGCACCGCTGGGCCATGGACTGGTACTACCCGGTGCTCACGGGGGTGCTGCTCGGCGAGCGGGGCCGCGCCCGGTTGGCCGAGCGCTTCGAGACCTTCGTCGACGACGACCGTGGCGTGCGCTGCGTGAAGGACCGGCCCTGGATCACCGTGGCCGAGACCTGCGAGTGCCTGCTGTCGCACCTGGCCGTGGGCGAGCGCGAGACCGCCGAGCGGCTGTTCCGCTGGGCCCAGCAGTACCGGGTGGACAGCGGCCGCTACTGGACCGGCACCGTCTACCCCGACCTCAGCCGGTTCCCCGCCGAGGAGCAGTCCACCTACACCGCGGCGGCCGTCGTGCTCGCCGCCGACGCCCTCGACGGATCGTCGGCCACCGCCGGCCTGTTCACCGACCACGACTCGGTGCTGCCCCCGCTCATCGACATCGCCGACGACGACCCCGCCCTCCGCGACTGATCGACTCGACTCAGGCGCGGGTGAGGACGCGCAGCGAGCCGACGGCGCGGCGCTCGACGAAGCCGTCGTCGAGCGCCCGGCAGTAGATCTCGTAGGGCGGGCGGCCCCCGTCAGCCGGGTCGGGGAACACGTCGTGGATGCACAGCGTGCCGCCGGGGGCGACGTGGGGCGTCCAGCGCTCGTAGTCGGCGTGGGCGGGGTCGTGGCCGTGCCCGCCGTCGATGAACAGCAGGGCCAGCGGCGTGGTCCAGAAGCGCCCGACGGTGGGCGAGTCTCCGACGATGGCCACCACGTGGTCCTCGAGGCCGGCGTCGAACACCGTGCGACGGAACGACGGCAGCGTGTCCATGCGACCGATCTCGGGGTCGACGAGGTCGGCGTCGTGGTGCTCCCAGCCCGCCTGGTTCTCCTCGGAGCCGCGGTGGTGGTCGAGGGCGAACAGCACGGTGCCGGCGGCCCGGGCAGCACCACCGAGCCACAGCGACGACTTGCCGCAGTAGGAGCCGATCTCGAGGAACGGGGCGCCGGGGACGTTGGCGCCCGCTTCGAGGCCCGCCTGCCAGAGGCCGTTGCCCTCGTCGGTGGGCATGAACCCCCGGGCGGCGACGGCCGCAGCCAGCAGGTCGGCCGGGGGACCGTCCGATGCGGGATCGGTCACGGCGTCGGCGGCTGGTGGCCGAGGGCGGCCTCTTCCAGCTCGATGTCCTCGTCGTAGGGCGTGTGGTGGTCCGGGCCGAACATGATCTTGTCGAGGAACAGGTACTTGAGCACCCACAAGATGCCGAAGCCGGCGATGTTGGCGGCCTGCACGGCGTACTTGTTGCCGTCGACGAGCGACGGGACGTCGGGGTCCTTGGTGACCTTGACCACCAGCACGACCGCCAGGGTGGACAGGAGCCAGCCCGCCACCGTGAACAGCCAGAACGGGAGCACCTCGCGACGCATGTGGGCGCGGCCGCGCTTGCCCCACACCCAGTACTTGTTGAGCATGAACGCGGGGATCGAGATCAGCGAGACCGCCAGCAGGTTCGCCGGCACCGGGGCCATGTCGAAGCCGTGGAGGAAGGCGAACAGCAGGACCTGCGTGGACACCACACCGAAGCCGGACGTGGCGACGTAGCGGATGGCACGCTTGCCCGCGTCGGTGCGGGAATGGGCCAACAGGGCGGTGGGCGTCAGGTTCACGAAGAACCGATCGTAGGTGGCGATGGTGCTCACCATGAAGTCATCGGACGGAGGCCCCTGCCTGTGAGCGGATGAACCCGTGCGCGACCATGGCCACCCGAAGGCTGGCGCGCGCCGGGCCTCCCCACCCTGCGCCCTGGAGGCCCAATGCCAGCACCACGGTCCCTCGTCGTCGCCGTCCTCGCGGCAGCCGTCCTGACCGGCGGTTGCGGCTCGGACGGTTCCGAGGGCCGGGCACCCACGTCGGCCACCCAGACCACCGCTGGGGGTGCGGGCGCGGGCTCGGGTTCGGGGGACAGCTCCGGCGGCGACGAGCCGGCCGCGGTGGCGGGTGTGGAGGCGATCACCGTCGACGAGCCCACGTTCCTGCTCGTCCGCCCCGGTGACGACCACCTCTGGGTGGCGGAGCGGGCCGGGCGGGTGCGACGCCTCGCCGTGGCCGACGGCGGACGCTCCCTCACTCCGGTGGGTGACCCGGTCCTCGATCTGAGCGACGACACCACCACCGACAGCGAGCGAGGGCTGCTCGGGCTGGCGTTCTCCGCGGACGGCAGCACGCTGTTCGTGAGCCGCACCGACGCCGACGGCGATACGCGCCTCGAGGCCTACGACGCCAGCGATGACGCGGTGGACCGATCGAGCCGGCGGGTGTTGCTGGCGCTTGACCAGCCCCACCCGAACCACAACGGCGGCAACGTGGTGCGGGGTCCGGACGGCCTCCTCTGGTTCGGCCTGGGCGACGGCGGCGCGGGCGACGACCCCGACAACCGGGCCCAGGATCCCGACGACCTGCTGGGCAAGATCCTGCGGATCGATCCCGACGGCGGCGAGCCCGAGATCGTGGTGTCGGGCGTGCGCAACCCGTGGCGCTTCTCGTTCGACACCGACGGCAGCCTCTGGATCGCCGACGTCGGCCAGAACGCGATCGAGGAGGTGGACCGCCTGCCGGCCGGGGAAGTCGAGGGCGCCAACCTGGGCTGGAGCGGCTACGAGGGATCGGAGCCGCACCTCGACGGCGGCGGGCGTCGCCCCGAGGATCCGGTGATGCCGGTCTTCGAGTACTCCCACGACAACGGGAACTGCTCGATCACCGGCGGGTTCGTCTACCGGGGCGCCGCCCTCGCCGGTCTCCAGGGCGCGTACTTGTTCGCCGACTACTGCGCCGGTCGCGTCCGAGCCGTGCGGCTGGGCGACGACGGCGCCTTCGCGGCCGAGTACGACCTGGGTGTGTCGCTGGGTGGGCCGGTCTCGTTCGCCGCCGACGCCGAGGGCGAGCCCTACGTGCTCTCGGGCTCCGGGGCCATCGTGGCGTTGGTGCCGAAGGGCTGAG
>CAZIVZ010000399.1:0-3493 GCA_964542495.1 uncultured Aquihabitans sp. | reverse complement strand
GACACCATCTCGGTCACCGGCAACGTGCTGCGCGACTACCTCACCGACCTGTTCCCCATCCTCGAGCTCGGCACCAGCGCCAAGATGCTCTCGATCGTGCCGCTCATGAACGGGGGCGGCCTGTTCGAGACCGGGGCGGGCGGCTCCGCACCCAAGCACGTGCAGCAGTTCGTGAAGGAGAACCACCTCCGCTGGGATTCGCTCGGCGAGTTCCTCGCCCTTGCCGTGTCGCTCGCGCACCTCGCCGAGCGCACCGGCAACCCCGGCGCGCAGGTGCTCGCCGACACCCTCGACGTCGCCACCGCCACCCTCCTCGACGCCGAGAAGAACCCCTCGCGCAAGGTCGGCGAGCTCGACAACCGGGGCAGCCACTACTACCTCGCCCGCTACTGGGCCGATGCCCTCGCCACGCAGACCGACGACACGGCCCTGGCCGCCCGGTTCGCCCCGCTCGCCCAGCTCCTGGCCGAGCAGGAGACCACCATCGTCACCGAGCTCAACGCCGTGCAGGGCTCACCCGTGGACCTCGGGGGCTACTACGCGCCCGACCCGGCGAGAGCAGCGGCGGCCATGCGCCCCAGCCCCACGCTCAACGCAGCCCTGGCGTCGCTGGGTTGAGCGCTCAGGCCAGGCGGCCCAGGTTGGCGTAGATCTCCTGGATCGACTGAGCCCGGTTGAGGGCGTACAGGTGCACACCGGGCACCCCCATCTCGAGCAGTTCGGCAACCAGGTCGGTGGCCACCCGCACGCCGAGGCGCCGGGTTGCCTCGGCGTCGCCGTCCACGGCGTCGAGCTGCTCGTTCAGCCAGGTGGGGATCTCCGAGCCGTTCACCGCCGCCATGCGACGGGTGCCGGGCACGCTGGCAAAGGGCATGACGCCGGGGATCACCGGTGTCTCACAGCCGAGCTCGGCCAGCTCGTCGACCATCACCCGGTAGTGCTCGGCGTTGAAGAAGAACTGGGTGAGGCCGAAGTCGGCTTGGGCCAGCTTGGCGGCGAGGAGGCGCCGATCCGTGGCGCGATCGGGCGACCGCGGGTGCAGCTCGGGAAAGGCGGCGACACCCACGGAGAAGTCGCCCACCTGGCGCACCAGCTCGACCAGCTCGGTGGCGTAGGTGAAGTCGCCACCGGGATCACTGCCGTCGGCTGGCGGGTCGCCGGCGAGGGCGAGGATGTTCTCGACGCCCCCGGCCCGGTAGTCCTCGAGCAGGTCGACGAGCTCGGCCCGGGTGTGGCCGACGCAGGTGAGGTGGGGCATGGCCGGGAAGTCCTGCTCCCGGTTCACGCGGATGACCAGGTCACGGGTGGTGTCCCGGGTGGCGCCCAGGGCGCCGTAGGTGACCGACACGTACGACGGGTGCAGCGCCGAGAGGGCGTGCACCGATTCGTCGAACGCCACCAGGCCGTCGGGGGTCTTCGGTGGGAAGAACTCGAAGGACCAGGTGGGGCCGGCGGTGAGGAGGTCGGCGATCCGGGTCATGGTTGCGAAAGGGTAGGCGAACGCCCCGCTCCAGCCGTGCGACGTTCTGCGGCCTCCACCGCGTTGCGGAACAGCAAGGCGATGGTGGTCGGTCCCACGCCGCCGACCCGGGGTGTGATGGCGCCGGCGACCGCCTCGCAGGCCTCATCGACGTCGGGGAGCAGACGGCGGCCCTCGTAGCGGACACCGGCACCGATGACGGTCACACCGGGCGTGAGGTGCTCGGGCTGGACGATGCCGGGGACGCCGACGGCGGCCACCACGATGTCGGCCCGGCGGGTGTGCTCGGCCCAATCGGGCACACCGGTGTGCACCACGGTCACCGCTGCGTTGGCGGTGGGGCGCTTCTGCGACAGCAGCAGGGCCAGGGGACGGCCGATGGTGGCGCCGCGGCCCAGGATCACCACGTGGCGACCCGCCACCGGGATGTCGTAGTGGGCGAGCAGCGCCTCGATGCCGGCGGGGGTGCACGGGACCGGGCCGGGCATGTTCACCGCGAGGCGGCCCATGTTCAGCGGGTGGAGCCCGTCGACGTCCTTGTCCGGGTCGAGGGCGAGGAGGGCGGCGTCGAAGTCGATCTGGGGTGGGGTGGGGTGCTGGAGGAGGACGGCGTCGACGTCGTCGGCATCGTTCATCTGGCGGATGGCGGCGAGCACGTCGGCCTGGCTGGCGTCCTGGGGAAGGTGGACGTGGGGTGCGGTGAAGCCCAGCGAGGTGGCCTTCTCCTGCTTCATCCGGATGTAGCCGGCGCTGGCCGAATCATCGCCGACGAGGATCGTGCCGAGTCCGGGGGTGTGGCCCTGGGCGACCAGTGCGGCGATGCGGGGCGCGAGGTCGGCGAAGACGGCGTCGGCCACCGGTTGGCCGGGCAGCAGGCGTGCGGTCATGGGGGTCTCCTCCGGTTCGTCCGCATTGTCACGTCGGCGAGGAATCTGCGCAGATTCCTCGCCGACGTGACAGCTCGGTCAGTGCTTGAACTGTCGCTCGCCGGTGAAGACCATCGCCACCCCGAGCTCGTCGGCCTTGGCGATGTTCTCCTCGTCGCGCACCGACCCGCCCGGTTGCACGATCACCGCCACCCCGGCTCCGGCCGCCGCCTCGATCCCGTCGGGGAACGGGTAGAAGGCATCGCTGGCGCACGCCCCGCCGGCCGCCCGGCCCGACGCCTTCTCCGCCGCGATCTGGCCAGCCTCCACCCGGTTCTGCTGCCCGGCACCGATGCCCCATGCCACGCCGTCCTTGGCCAGCACGATCGAGTTCGACGTGACGGCGGCACAGATGCGAAACGCCAGGGCAGCGTCGGCCAGCTCGCCTGCGGTGGGCACCCGCTTGGTGACCACCCTCCACGCGTCGGGCGACGAGACCACCCTGTGGGGCTCCTGGACGAGCCAGCCTCCCGAGATCGGCCGCAGGTGCCGGGCCGCCCGCACCGGAGCCACCGCCTCGAGCAGCCGGGTGTTCTTCCGCTTGGCCGCCAGCGCTTCGACCACGCCCGGCGCGTAGCCCGGCGCGATCACCACATCGGCCTGGGCCGCCGCGACCATCTCCTCGACGGTGGCTTCGTCGACCACCTGGTTGAGCGCCACGATCCCCCCGAACGCAGACCGCGGGTCGCAGTCGAACGCCAAGCGATACGCGTCGGCCAGGGTGTCGGCCACCGCCGCCCCGCAGGGGTTGGCGTGCTTGATGATCGTGACGCACGGTCGGGCCGGGCCGTCTCCGCCGGCGGTGCCGAGGTCGTGGGCCAGCAGCCAGGCGGCGTCGGCGTCGTAGAGGTTGAGGTAGCTCAGCGCCACGCCCCCGTGCTGCACGGCGGTGGCCCACCACGGGTCGGCGCCCTGGTCGCGGTAGAGCGCAGCCCGCTGGTGCGGGTTCTCGCCGTAGCGGAGCTGGCGGTCCTCGCGCGTGGCGGCCACGTGGAGGGTGGGCGGCAGGATCGGGTCGTCGGCCGAGTCGAACCAGGCCACCACGGCCGCGTCGTACGCCGCGGTGTGGGCGAACGCGGCTCGGGCC
>CAZIVZ010000398.1:0-3510 GCA_964542495.1 uncultured Aquihabitans sp. | reverse complement strand
GACGCCGAGGGCGGCCACCGGGGTGGAGTCGATGCCGCCCGAGAGCCCGAGCACCACGTCGCCGAAGCCGTTCTTGACCAGGTAGTCGCGGGTGGCGAGCACGATGGCCCGGTACACCTCCTCGTTCGGGTCGAGCACGGGCGCTAACGGCGGGGCGGGCAGGGGCGCGGCACCCGCCGAGCGGCGCTCGTCGGTGGCCTCCACCTCCTCGGAGCGGGTGACGGCCACGGGCAGGGCGCGGTCGGTGGGGCGCCCACGCGGGTCGAGCAGGCGCTTGCGGTACACCGGGTCCACGTCGAGGTCGACGACGAGCAGGTCCTCCACGAACTGGGGCGACCGGGCCACCAGCTCGCCTTCGGCGTCGAACACCATCGAGCCGCCGTCGAACACCAGCTCGTCCTGGCCGCCCACCTGGTTGACGTAGACCAGCGCGCACGAGGCGTCGGCGGCCCGGGTGGCCATGAGCCGCTCGCGCCGGGCCAGCTTGCCCTCGGCGTAGGGCGAGGCGTTCAGGTTGACGATGAGCTCGGCGCCGCTGTCGGCCTGGTCGAGGATCGGCCCGGCCGGGTTCCAGGCGTCCTCGCAGATCGACACCCCCACGGCCACGCCGCCCACCGACCACAGCTGGGCGGGCTCGTGGCCGCGGGCGAAGTAGCGGGCCTCGTCGAACACGGCGTAGTTGGGCAGCTCGCGCTTGTGGTAGATCCCGCGCACCTCGCCGTGAGCGCACACCGCGGCCGCGTTGTAGAGGTCTCGGCCGACGTCGACGAAGCCCACCACCGCCACGCAGGACCGGGCAGCAGCCGCCACCCGATCGAGCGCGGCACGGTTGTCGGCGATGAAGCCCGGCTTCAGCAGGAGGTCCTCGGGCGGGTACCCGCAGATGGCCAGCTCGGGGAACACGGCCAGGTCGCACCCCGCCTCGGTCGCCCGCGCCAGCGCGTCGAGGATCAGCTCGACGTTGTGGTCGAGCGCGCCGACGCGGGTGTTGATCTGGCAGCTGGCGATCCGCAGGCGGGGCATGGGGGAAGTGTGTCACGACCGCCGTTCGCCCCTGGGAGGGACCCCACCTCGAGGTGCGCGCGTTCGATGTCGTGACGAAGCACTGGGCACGCGCACCTCGAACGAGGGCCCGAGCGCGATTCCGAGGTGCGCGCGTTCGATGTCGTGAGAGGACACGGAGCACGCGCACCTCCAGAGGGGAGACGGTCCCCGGACGCGCCGGTGCCGGCCCCCGCCGGGCCGGCACCGTGATCTCGCGGGAGCGGGCGGACCCGCTCGGATCAGCCGGCCGCCGCGCCGCAGATGGTGTCGGTGATGAGGGCGGTCACCACGTAGGGGTCCATGTTGGCGTTGGGGCGGCGGTCCTCGATGTAGCCCTTCTTGTCCAGCGCCACCTGCCACGGGATGCGCACCGAGGCGCCACGGTTGGAGACCCCGTAGGAGTACTCGGTCCACGGGGCGGTCTCATGGGCGCCGGTGAGGCGGTGCTCGATGTCGGCACCGTAGGCCTTCACGTGCTCGTCGGCCTTGGTGCCGAGGGCCTCGCAGGCGGCGATGATGGCGTCGTAGCCCTCGCGCATGGCCTTGGTGGAGACGTTGGTGTGGCAGCCCGCACCGTTCCAGTCACCCTTGACGGGCTTGGGATCCACCGTGGCGCTGATGCCGAACTCCTCGGCGATGCGGTAGAGCAGCCAGCGAGCCATCCAGAGGTGGTCGCCGACCTCCACCGGCCCGAGCGGACCGATCTGGAACTCCCACTGGCCGGGCATGACCTCGGCGTTGATGCCCGAGATCTCGATGCCCGCCTCGATGCATGCCTCGAGGTGGGCCTCCACGACCTCACGGCCGAAGACCTCGTCGGCCCCCACACCGCAGTAGTAGAAGCCCTGCGGCTCCGGGTAGCCGCCCACCGGGAAGCCGAGCGGCCGGCCGTCCTTGAAGAAGGTGTACTCCTGCTCGATGCCGTACCAGGTCTCGTCGGCGGCGTACTTCTCGGCGATCGCCGAGGTCTTGGCCCGGGTGTTGGTGGCGTGGGGCGTCATGTCGGTGAGGAGCACCTCACAGAGCACGAGGACGTCGTCGCCCCCGCGGATGGGGTCCGGGAACACCGTGACCGGCTTGAGCACGCAGTCGGAGTTGTCGCCCGGAGCCTGGTTGGTGCTGGAACCGTCGAAGCCCCAGATCGGCAGATCGTCGTGAGCGACGCTGTCCTTGACGATCTTGGTCTTGGAACGCAGGCGAGCAGTGGGCTCGGTTCCGTCGATCCAGATGTACTCGGCCTTGTAAACCACGGGGTCTTCTCCAGTCGTCGCGCCGCCGGGGGAGGCGGGCAGATCCGTTGTGCGGGCTGAACCCTAGAAGCCCTTCCGCTCGCCCTCGTTTCCCGATTGTGAACGGACTGTGAACCGGCCGGAGGGTCCGGCGCGCCGCCAGCCTGTCGCCGATGTGAACGGAACGTGAACCAGACGCCCACGAGGTTGCTCCGGAAGGGGTGATGACGGGAGGATGGCGGAGTGGATCGCCAGAAGGAGTACGTGCTGCGCACCGTCGAGGAGCGAGGAGTCCGCTTCGTGCGACTCTGGTTCACCGATGTGCTGGGCCAGCTGAAGTCCTTCGCCATCTCGCCGGCCGAGCTCGAGGGCGCGTTCGACGACGGCATGCAGTTCGACGGTTCGGCGATCGACGGATTCAGCCGCATCCTGGAGAGCGACGTGCTCGCCCGGCCCGACGCCACGACGTTCGAGATCCTCCCGTGGGGGGCCAAGAACGAGACGTCGGCCCGGATGTTCTGCGACCTCACGAGCCTCGACGGCCGGCCCTTCGCCGGCGACCCGCGCCAGGTCCTGCGCCGCAACCTCGACGCCGCCCGGGCCCAGGGCTACTCGTTCTTCGTGGCCCCCGAGGTGGAGTTCTTCTACTTCAAAGACGCCGACCCCAGCCGCCCGCCGGTGCCGCTCGACTCCGGGTCCTACTTCGACCTCACCACCGCCGATGTGGCCTCGGACCTGCGCAGCCGCACGATCCACCACCTCGAGTCGCTGGGCATCCCGGTGGAGTACTCCTTCCACGAGGACAGCCCCAGCCAGCACGAGATCGACCTGCGCCACACCGACGCGCTGAGCATGGCCGACAACGTCATGACACTCCGGCTGGTGGTGCGCGAGACGGCGCTCAGCGAGGGCGTCCACGCCACGTTCATGCCGCAGCCCATAAGCGGCGTCCAGGGGTCCGGCATGCACACCCACCTCTCGCTGTTCGAGGGCGACGCCAACGCCTTCCACGACCCGAGCGAGCCGTACCTGCTGTCGAAGACCGGCCAGGCGTTCGTGGCCGGCCTCCTGCGCCACGCGGCGGAGATCACCGCGGTCACCAACCAGCTGGTCAACAGCTACAAGCGCCTGATCGTGGGCACCGAGGCACCATCCTCCATCACCTGGGCTCGCAACCACCGGGCCGCGCTGGTGCGGGTGCCCGAGACGCGGGTGGGCAAGGAGGAGGCGGTGCGCA
>CAZIVZ010000397.1:0-3513 GCA_964542495.1 uncultured Aquihabitans sp. | reverse complement strand
GAAGTCCTTGAAGTACATGACCTCCTTGTCGCCGTTCTGGTAGGTCACCTCCAGGAACTGGTTCTCCTCGTCGTCGCGGTACATCTCCTCGACGGTGGCCTCGATCACCGCCCGCACGTACTTCTCGGGGTCGCCACCGCCGAGGTCGGCCACGTCGTCGGCGTTGAGCGGCAGGTCGACGGTGAGGTAGCGGGCGAAGATCTGGGCGGCCGCCAGCTCGTTGGGGCGCTCGATCTTGATCTTCACGTCGAGGCGGCCGGGCCGGAGGATGGCGGGGTCGATCAGGTCCTCACGGTTCGAGGCCCCGATCACGATCACGTTCTTCAGCGTCTCGACGCCGTCGATCTCCGCCAGCAGCTGGGGCACGATGGTGCTCTCCATGTCCGACGAGATGCCGCTGCCACGGGTGCGGAACATGGAGTCCATCTCGTCGAAGAACACGATGACGGGCCAGCCCTCCTCGGACTTCTCCCGGGCCCGCTGGAAGACCAGGCGGATCTGGCGCTCGGTCTCGCCCACGTACTTGTTGAGCAGCTCGGGGCCCTTGATGTTGAGGAAGTAGCTCCGGGCGTGCGCGTCGCCGGAGACCTGGGCCACCTTCTTGGCGAGCGAGTTGGCCACCGCCTTGGCGATGAACGTCTTGCCGCACCCGGGAGGGCCGTAGAGCAAGATCCCCTTCGGGGCCGGGAGCTTGTGCTCGGCGAAGAGGTCGGCGTGCAGGAAGGGGAGCTCCACCGCGTCGGCGATCTGCTCGATCTGCCCGTCGAGGCCGCCCACGTCGTCGTAGGAGATGTCGGGCACCTCCTCGAGCACCAGCTCCTCCACCTCGGGTCGGGCCAGCTTCTCCACCAGCAGGCCCGAGCGGCTGTCCATGAGGACGGTGTCGCCGGCTCGCAGCCCCTGGGCGATGAGGGACTCCGACAGCTCGCAGACGCGTTCCTCGTCGGCGCGCCCCACGATCAGAGCCCGCCCCTCCCCCATGGAGTCCTTCACCGTGACCACCTCACCGGTCCGGTCCGCGGCGCGCGACAGGATCACGCTGAACGACTCGTTGAGGGCCACCTCGTCACCCTGGGCCAGGTCGCCGGCCACATCGGGCATCACCGCCACACGCATCTTGCGGCCGCCGGAGTGGACGTCGACGGTGCCGTCGTCGTTCATGCCGAGGACCAGCCCGTAGGCGGCCGGGGGCTGGGTGAGCTTCTCGACCTCCTCGCGCAGGGCGGCGATGTGGTCGCGCGCCTCGCGCAGGGTGTAGGTGAGCTTCTCGTTCTGGCTGACGGCCTGCTGGAGCTGGCCCTTGGTCTCGAGGAGCCGCTCCTCCAGGGTGCGCACGCGCTTGGGCGCGTCCTGGATGCGGCGTCGCAGCGTGGTGACCTCTTCCTCGAGGGTGGCGGCCTGCTCGCGGAGCTCCTCGAGCTCGGCCTGCTGTTCGTTCACCTGGCGTCGGAGCTCGTCGTTGCTGACGGGAACCACCTCCTCGGGTCGGGGTGGGCGCTCGCGGGGGTCCCCCCGTGCCCGAGATCGACGCTACACGGGCGATTTCGCGCTCCGGCGGCACCCACGGGCACGTTCACACCCCCGCAACACCGGCGTCGCAGGCCGGCCCCCGCTGGCGCTCGAGGGTGCGCCGAGCGTCACCCTCCGGGTTCCTGGAAGCCGCGAGGCGTCCGCTACGCTCGACCCCGACGGCTTGACGGCCACCCTTCGGAGGGTGGCGCCATCGACGAAAGAGGCAACCAAACCATGAAGGTCTGGATCGATCAGGATCTCTGCACCGGTGACGGGCTCTGCGAGGAGATCGCACCCGATGTGTTCACCCT
This sequence comes from uncultured Aquihabitans sp., assembly GCA_964542495.1. Taxonomy (GTDB): domain Bacteria; phylum Actinomycetota; class Acidimicrobiia; order Acidimicrobiales; family Iamiaceae; genus Aquihabitans. The sequence goes on along the minus strand of CAZIVZ010000397.1, from coordinate 1,690 downwards.
CCTCGACGATGGACTCGCCTACGTCAAGGAAGGCACCAAGGTCTTCTCCGACCCAGGTGGCCCCGAGGGCTTGGCCGTCGTCCCCGCCGGCCAGGAAGAGGCCACGATCGAGTCCGCCGAGGAGTGCCCCGGCGAGTGCATCTTCATCGAGCTCTGAACCACCGCCGCCCGCGGCGGCACCACCTGATCTGAACCGAACGGGACCTTCGGGTCCCGTTCGGTCGTTTTGGCGCCGCCGCTCGTCAGGAGGGCAGCAGGCGGGCGTGGGTGAGGAAGCCCGTGTGGGCCACCATGCGGTGGTCGGGTCGCACCGAGGTGCCGTCGATGTTCCAGCCCCGCTGGAGCACCTCGATGGTCTCGGCCAGCTCGAAGCCGGTGGGCACCAGGCGCTCGCGCAGCTGCACGGCCTGGATGATCGTGGGCGTGTAGGCCACCAGGATGCCGCCCGGTCGCAGCGCGGCCTCGGCGTGGGGCACCACCTGCCACGGTTCGGGCAGGTCCAGCACGATGCGGTCGAGGCCCACCTCGTCGATCCCGTCGTAGCAGTCCCGCTCCTCCACCCGATAGTGCTCGGTGAGGGCGGTGCCGCCGAACGCCTCCACGTTCTTCACCGCCCGCGCCGCGAAGTCGGCGCGCAGTTCGTACCCGGTGACGTGGGCACCCGCCCGCAAGAGGGTCATGGACAGGGCACCCGAGCCCACGCCGCTCTCGAGGACGCGTGCGCCGGGGAAGATGTCGGCCAGCATCAAGATGGGGCCCAGGTCCTTGGGGTAGATCACCTGGGCACCGCGGGGCATCTTCAGGACGAAGTCGCTCAGCGTGGGCCGGAACGCGTTGAAGGTGGCACCGCGCGTGGACCGCAGCGGGATGCCCTCGGGCCCGCCGATGATCTGGTCGTGGGGGATGAAGCCCGAGTGGGTGTGGAACTCGTCGCCCTCGGCCAGCGTCACGAGGTACCGGCGCTTCTTGCGGTCGATCAGGAGGATCTGCTCACCCGCGTGGAACGACCGGTCCGGCCGGTCGGTGGGGGGCGCGGCGAGGGTGGCGGGCTCGGTCTCGGGTCGGTCCATGGAGTGGGCGGGGGCTTCCTGGGGTTCGGCGGGGTCGGGGTGGGCCAGGGGGTGCTCAGGCATCGATCGGTCTCCCCTTGCGGGTGAGGCGCACGGGCTCGACGCCCGACGCCTTCTCGAGCAGGCGGCAGAAGGCGCAGGTACCCGACGTCGTGGGGACCCCGCAGCGGTCGCAGGTGGCGGTCTCGCCGACGGCGGCTTCGGCGTGGGCGGGGTCAGCGTCGGCGAAGCGGTCGACGGCACGGGCCAGGAAGCCGAAGTAGAAGGCCTGCTTCGAGCCCGGCGAGCGCGCCTCGATCTCGTTCAGCGCCTCCTTGTACCCGAGGTGCCTGTTGCCCTCGGCCATGGGGCACTCCTCGACGATGTAGTCGATGCCCCTCAGCACGCAGTACGCGGCCATCTCCCGCTCGCCCAGGCGCACCAGCGGCTTCACCTTCCGCGGGAAGCCCGGGCGCGCCGCCAGCACCGGGTGCTGGCGGGCCAGGTACTCGGTCTGCCAGCGCAGGGTGTTGCCGAACAGCACCGCCGCCTCGTCGTCGAGGTTGTGGCCGGTCACCACCACGTCGTAGCCGCCGTCGACCGCCGCGCGGTCGAAGAGGTGCCGCTTCGACAACCCACAG
>CAZIVZ010000396.1:0-3513 GCA_964542495.1 uncultured Aquihabitans sp. | reverse complement strand
TCGGGCGGCGGCAACCGCAACCCCGATCCGCAGGTGGTGGCGAACCTCGAGAAGAAGTACGGGCTCGACAAGCCCAGGTTCGAGCAGTACACGACCTATCTCGGCAACGTGGTGCGCGGCGATCTGGGGGAGTCGTTCCGCACCAGCGAGCCGGTGCTCGACATCGCCAAACGGCGCCTGCCGCCCAGCCTGCGCCTGGCCTGCTGGGCGGTGATGATCGAAGCCGCCGTCGGGATCGGTTCGGGCATGTTGTCGGCCCGCAAGCGGAACTCGATCGGCGACTACGTGACCACCATCTCCGCGGTGGTGCTGAGCGCCATCCCCGTATTCGTGCTGGCGTTCCTCATCAAGCAGCTCACCGGCGTGTACGCGTACCAGAACGACTGGCCGTCGTGGGCCACGTTCCCCACCTTGGGCTACGGCGACGACACATGGGTGCTCGGCCTCATCCCCACCGGCAACACGTGGAAGCACCTGGTGCAGCCGGCGTTCGTGCTGGCCTCGGTGAGCACCGCCATCCTCGCCCGGATCACCCGCACCTCGATGCTCGAGACCATGCGCATGGACCACGTGCGCACCGCCCGGTCGAAGGGCCTGGCCGAGAAGCAGGTGATGCGCCGCCACGTGCTGCGCAACGCCATGATCCCGGTGATCACCGTGCTGGGAATCGACTTCGGGATCATGGTCGGTGCCGCTGTGCTCACCGAGACCGTGTTCAACCTGCCCGGCCTCGGCAGCCAGATCGTGAAGTCGGCCAAGGACCAGGACCTGCCGGTGGTGCTGGGTTTGAGCCTCATCGTGATGCTCGTCTACGGCTTGGCCAGCATGGCGGTCGACCTCTCCTACGCCTACTTCAACCCGCGCGTCAGACTGGGGGACGACTCGTGAGCGGCTTCGTCAACGATCCTCTGCCGGACCCCACGCCGGGCACCGTCATCGACGAGGGGGCCACCGCGCCGCCCTCGGACCTCGACGGCGCCGGCATCGACGCGTCGCTGGCCGACGTCGGCCCCAGCCGCTCGCTGCGTGCCGATGCCTGGAAGCGGTTCCGGCGCAACCGGCTGGCCCTGCTCGGGCTGGTCATCGTCGGCTTCTTGATCGTGGTCGCGCTGCTCGGCCCGTTCGTCGTCCAGGACCCGCTCGACACCGGTGGCATCTCCCGTGAGCCCCCCACCAACCAGCACATCTTCGGCACCGACCGCCTCGGTCGAGACGTGCTGGCCCGGATCGTCTACGGCATCCGCCTGTCGCTGTTCATCGGCCTGGTGGCCACTGCCGCCGAGACGCTGATCGGCATCGTGGTCGGGGCCCTGTCCGGCTGGTTCCGCGGGTGGACCGACACGGTGCTCATGCGCTTCGTCGACGTGATGCTCGGCATCCCGTACCTCGTGCTGGCCCTGGCGATGGTGGCGGTGCTGGGCAAGGGCATCGGCGCGGTGATCATCACCCTGGCCGCCACCGCGTGGCTCCAGACCGCCCGAACCGTGCGGGCCGGCTTCCTCCAGGTGCGCGAGCTCGAGTACGTCGAGGCGGCCAAGGCCATCGGGGTGCCCACCAAGCGGATCATCTGGCGCCACGTGATGCCCAACGTCTTCCAGCCGGTGATCGTGCTGGTGGCCATCGGCATCGGCAGTGCCATCCTGGCCGAGGCCGCGCTCAGCTTCCTCGGCGTGGGGCTCAAGGCCCCGGCTCCGTCGCTCGGGCTCATGATCAGCGAGTCCCAGTCGGTGTTCACCACGTCGCCGCACCTGCTGTTCTTCCCGGCCATCGGCATCATCCTCACGGTCCTCGGCTTCCTGCTGGTGGGAGACGGACTCCGTGACGCCCTCGACGTGAAGGACACCTGATGGCGCTGCTCGAGGTGGCCGACCTGGCGGTCACGTTCCGCACCGACGACGGGCCCGTCCAGGCCGTGCGCGGCGTCGACTTCTCGGTCGACCCTGGCAAGGTGCTGGCCATCGTGGGGGAGTCCGGCTCGGGCAAGTCGGTCACCGCCATGAGCATCCTGGGGCTGCTCCCGCCGTCGGCCACCGTCACGGGTCGGGTCAACTGGCGGGGCGAGGACCTGCTCGCGGCCAAGCCGGGTCGGCTGCGCGAGGTGCGCGGCGCCGAGATCGCCATGATCTTCCAGGACCCGCTCACCGCTCTGAACCCCGTGTACCGGGTGGGCCGCCAGATCGTGGAGATGATCCAGGCCCACGAGAGGGTGTCCAAGTCCGAGGCCCGCAAGCGGGCCATCGAGATGCTCGACCTGGTGGGCATCCCCCAGCCCGAGAAGCGGGTGGACCAGTACACCCACGAGTTCTCCGGTGGCATGCGCCAGAGGGCCATGATCGCCATGGCCCTCTCCTGCCACCCCAAGCTCGTGATCGCCGACGAGCCCACCACCGCGCTCGACGTGACCGTGCAGGCCCAGGTGCTCGAGCTCCTGGTCGACCTGGCCGAGCGCCTCGACACCGCCGTGGTGCTGATCACCCACGACCTCGGCGTGGTGGCCGGCATGGCCGACCGCGTGAGCGTCATGTACGGCGGCCGCATGGTGGAGAACGGATCGGTCGACGACGTGTTCGACCGCACCGCCCACCCCTACACCGCCGGGCTGCTCACCTCGCTGCCTCGGCTCGACGGCGACGTGAACGCGCCGCTCGTGCCCATCGGCGGACAGCCCCCCTCCATGCTCACGCCGCCCCCGGGGTGCTCGTTCCACCCGCGCTGCCGGTGGGCCAGCGACGAGGCCGGTTGCCGTTCGGCGATGCCCGAGCCCGAGGACCACGGGGTCGGCCACCCGTCGGCCTGCCATCGGGCCACCGAGCTGGTGTCCTCCGGCGAGCTGAAGCGCCGGCCCACGTCCGCCGCCGAGCTGGAGGGGATCGCGTGACCGCTCCGCTGCTGGAAGCTCGCAACGTGGTGAAGGAGTTCCGGGGCCCCCGCCACGGCAAGCTCGGCTTGTCGCGCGCCACCGTCCACGCCGTGAGCGACGTGTCGTTCACCCTCGAGAAGGGCGAGACCCTCGGCGTGGTGGGGGAGTCGGGCTGCGGCAAGTCCACCCTCGGGCGCGTGGTCATGCGCCTGCTCCCGGCCACCGGCGGTCACGTGCTGCTCGATGGCATCGACGTCGGCGAGCTCGAGTCGAAGAGCAAGATCGCCCTGCGCCGACGGATGCAGATGGTGTTCCAGGACCCGTACGCGTCGCTCAACCCCCGCATGACCATCGGCGAGGCCCTGGCCGAGCCGTTCCTGGTGCACCAGGGGCTCAAGCAGGGCCAGTGCCGGTCCGAGGTGAGCGAGCTGCTCGAGATCGTGGGGCTCTCGCCCGAGCACGCCAGCCGGTACCCCCACGAGTCCTCCGGCGGGCAGCGCCAGCGGGTGGGCATCGCCCGGGCGCTGGCCGTCGACCCCGAGCTGATCGTGCTCGACGAGCCGGTGTCGGCCCTCGACGTGTCGATCCAGGCCGGCGTGGTCAACCTGCTGCGCCGGCTCCAGGGCGAGCGCGGCCTGGCCTACTTCTTCATC
>CAZIVZ010000395.1:0-3518 GCA_964542495.1 uncultured Aquihabitans sp. | reverse complement strand
GAAGAGGAGCTCCGACGACTTGGCCCGCTTGAAGTACAGGTGGGCCGGGTGCTCCCACGTGAAGCCGATGCCGCCGTGGATCTGGATGTTCTCGGCGGCGGCGTGGAAGTACGCCTCGGAGCAGTAGGCCTTGGCCAACGAGGCCACCGACGGGAGCTCGTCGTTGAGCTCGGCGGCGCACCACCCGGCGTAGTAGGCGGCGGACTTGGCCGACTCGACCTCGAGCAGCATGTCGGCGCACTTGTGCTTGATGGCCTGGAACGAGCCGATCGGCCGACCGAACTGCACCCGGTCCTTGGCGTACTGCACGGCCATCTCGAGGCACTTCTGGGCGCCACCGACCTGCTCGGCGGCGAGGCCCACGGCGGCGAGGTCGAGGACCCGCTCGAGCACCGCCCAGCCGCCGCCGTCGGCGCCGATCAGCCGGCCCGACACGTCGGCCAGGTCCAGCTTGGCCTGCTTGCGGGTCTGGTCCATGGTGGACAGCGGGGTGCGGGTGAGGCCGGCGGCATCGCCGTCGACGGCGAAGAGGCTCACGCCGGCGGCGGTGCGGGCGGCCACGATGATCAGCGAGGCGGTGTGGCCGTCGAGCACGTAGCTCTTGGAGCCGTTGAGCTTCCAGGTGTCGCCGTCGGCGGTGGCCGTGGCGGTGATGCCCTCCTCGTCCCAGCGGCCGTTGTCCTCGGTGAAGGCGAGCGTGGCGATCGTCTCGCCGGCGGCGATGCCCGGGAGGAGGTCGGCCTTGGCGGCGTCGTCGCCCGAGTGGATCAGGGTGTTGGCCGCCAGCACCACGGTGGAGAAGAACGGCGCGCACAGCAGCGCGCGGCCCATCTCCTCGAGGATCACGATGAGCTCGATGTAGCCGTAGCCCGAACCGCCGAACTCCTCGGGGATGACCAGGCCCTGGAGGCCCATCTGCTCGCCCATCTGGCTCCACACGGCCGGGTCGAACCCGGCCTCGGTGTCCATCTGCTCGCGGACGGCAGCCTCGTCGGACTTGGCCTCGAGGAACTGGCGGGTGGTCTTGCGGAGCTCTTCCTGCTCCTCGTTGAACGCGAAGTTCACGCTTCCCCCTGTGGGTGGTGGCGATGGGTCGACGGTGATGGTGGCACGTGGCACGCCCAGGGGCGACCCGGACGGTGTACGCATGTGTACGCTCATGGGATGGTCACCGAACCCGAGCGCCTGGGCATCCGCGAGCTGCGCGGACGCCTCACCTCGCTCGTGCGGCGCGCCGGCACCGGCGAGCGCGTGATCATCACCATCGCCGGGCGCCCGGTCGCGCAGCTCGGGCCGGTGGAGCCCGCCGCCGCCAGCCCCACCATCGACGATCTCGTGGCGCGCGGCCTGCTCGAACCGGCTCGGCGCGGCGACCGACCTGCGGACCCGCAGGTGCGGGTCGACAACTGGTCGGGCCGCCGACTCGACCACGCCCTGCGCGAGGTGCGGGGGGCGTGACCCTCGCCCTGGACACGTCCGCCCTGCTCGGGCGCTACCTGTCGGGGCCCCACCGCGCCGTGGTGCTCGACGCCATGGCCACCGATCCCGTGTGGTGTGCCGCCGCACTGGCCCGCACCGAGGCCCTGGGCATGGTGGATCGCGTGTGCGACCTGGCCACCGACGGCGACCGCCTCCGCCGGGCCCTGCGTGACGACTGGGAGCGCATCCACGTCGTCCCACTCGACTCGCGCTGCCTGGATCGCGCCGCCGAGCTCACCCGCGAGCAGCCGCTGCGCACCGTCGACGCCCTCCACCTGGCCGCGGCCGACCGCCTCCCTCGCCCGGTGACCTTCGTCACGTTCGACCCGCGCCAGATCCCCGTAGCGCTCGCCCTCGGGTTCGACGTGGCGTCCACCTGAGCCGAGGACACCGGGCGGTTCGGATTGGTCGACGCAGAGGGTGGCCGAGCGCCTACGATCTGAGGGCGGGGTCCGGCGAGCACCTCGCGCGTCGATCGCAGGTGGCTCCCCCGATCGGGTGGCGCTGCCTCCTCCACGACGGCGTCCCGGCCACCCCTCCCCCCCGGCCGGGGCGTCGTCGCTCTCGCGGCCGGATCCGGGCAGACTCGGTGCCATGAGCACGCTCGTCTGGTCCGATGCCCGCGCCGAGATCCACCAGGTGGTGGTGGGGCCCATGGACAACAACGTGTACGTCCTGCGCTGCCGTGAGACCGGCGACGCGGTGCTGCTCGACGCCGCCAACGAGCACGAGCGCCTGCTCGATCTGTGCCGGACCCTCGGCGTGCGCGAGGTGCTCGAGACCCACGGTCACTGGGATCACATCCAAGCTGTCCCCGAGCTGCGCGACGCGGGGTACTCGGTGCACGTCACCGCCGAGGACGCCGCCATGCTGCCCAGCTACGACGAGCTGCTGGCGGGCGACTCGGTGATCGAGGTCGGCCGCCTCCGCCTGCACACCATCCACACCCCGGGGCACACCCCCGGGTCGATGTGCTTCCGGCTCGAAGGCGCCCCGATCCTGTTCAGCGGCGACACCCTCTTCCCCGGCGGCGTGGGCAACGCCACCTTCGAGGGCGGCGACTTCCGCACGCTCATCGGCTCGGTGGAGGAACGGCTGTTCCGCCCCCTGCCCGCCGACACGCTCGTGCTGCCGGGCCACGGCGACAAGACCACGATCGGCACCGAGTCGCCCCACCTCCAGGAGTGGATCGACCGAGGCTGGTGAACCTCAGGTGTCCCACGGGCGCGCGAGGCGCGTCGCAGATCGGGACACCTACGGCGAGGCGAGTGGGCGGAAGATGGTCGGGTCACAGGGGCCGTGCGGACCGCCGCACGGGATCGACTCAGGAGAGCGCCATGCCCACGTTCGCCAACCCGGGCTCAGCCGACAGCCCGGTCAGCTTCCAGGACCGCTACGGCCACTACATCGGCGGTGAGTGGGTCGATCCCCTCGCCGGGCGATGGTTCGAGAACCCGTCCCCGGTCACCGGGCAGGCCTTCACCGAGGTGGCACGCGGCGACGCCGCCGACGTCGAACGCGCCCTCGACGCGGCCCACGCCGCCGCCCCCGCCTGGGGCCGGACCTCCGCCGGTGAGCGGGCCCTGATCCTCACCCGCATCGCCGACCGCATGGAGGAGAACCTCGAGACGCTCGCGGTGGCCGAGAGCTGGGACAACGGCAAGGCGGTGCGCGAGTGCCTCGCCGCCGACATCCCGCTGGCGATCGACCACTTCCGGTACTTCGCCGGCGCGCTGCGCTCCCAGGAGGGGACGATCTCGCAGATCGACGACGACACGGTCGCCTACCACTTCCAGGAGCCGTTGGGCGTGGTGGCCCAGATCATCCCGTGGAACTTCCCGATCCTCATGGCCGTGTGGAAGCTGGCCCCCGCCTTGGCCGCGGGCAACGCCGTGGTGCTCAAGCCGGCGGAGCAGACCCCGGCGTCGATCAACGTCCTGCTCGGCCTCGTGGGCGACCTGCTCCCGCCAGGCGTGCTCAACGTGGTCCAGGGGTTCGGCACCGAGGCCGGCAAGCCGCTCGCCTCGAGCGACCGGGTC
>CAZIVZ010000394.1:0-3527 GCA_964542495.1 uncultured Aquihabitans sp. | reverse complement strand
ACCGTGAGTGCCCGCAGGCGACGGGCCACGCCGCGCTCGCGCTCGGCGGCGAGCGCGGCCCGGCCCCGGAAGTCGCCCTTGTCCCACGCCACCACCCAGCCCAGCCCGGCCTGAAGCGGGGTGATCCCGGCCCCGAGCTCGTGGCCGTGCAGCGGCAGGCCGGCCTCGAGGCGCAAGGTGTCGCGCGCGCCGAGCCCGGCGGGCTCGAACCCTGCGGCGAGGACTGCGTCCCAGAAGGCCGGTGCGTGCTCGGCGGGGATGGCCACCTCCAGCCCGTCCTCGCCCGTGTACCCGGTGCCGGCGACGGTGCAGGCCACGCCGTTCCACGAGGGCGTGATGACGTGGAAGCGCCCCACCGCCGCCGCGTCGGGCCAGATGGCGTGCAGCAGTCGGCGCGCCGCAGGCCCCTGGAGGGCGATCACGGCCCGCTCGGCGGTGACGTCAGCCGCCCCCTCCCCCAGTGCGCCGACCACCCCGTCGGTGTTCGAGGCGTTGGGCATGACGTCGAAGCGGTCGTCGCCGACCCACCACACGATGATGTCGTCGACCACCGACGCGTCGGACTCGTCGAGCAGGTGGGTGTACTGGGCTCGGCCCGGTCCCACCTTGTTGAGGTCGTTGGTGAGCGCAGCCTGGAGCCGGCCCAGCGCCTCGGGACCGGTGATGCGCACCGTACCCAGGTGGCTCACGTCGAACGCCACCGCGCCTTGGCGACAGGCCCGGTGCTCGGCGAGGGTGCCGGTCGGGTAGGCCAGCGGCATGTCCCAGCCGCCGAAGGGGACCATCTTGGCCTCGAGGGCACGGTGGGCAGCGTCGAGAGGTGAGGTGCGAAGCGTCACGCGCCGACCCTAGTGGGACCGGATCAGGCCGCTGAGCCCCCGCGGTCGGCGTGTTGCTCGGGCGGCTCGAGGCCGTACTTGGCGAGCAGCGCGAGGTAGTCGCGCTGGTAGATGAGGGTGATGTCGATGCCGGGGTGGAGGCCTCGCAGCTGGCGCAGCTTGCGGTTCTTCCGGGTGACGAGCCGCTGGTCCATGGTGGTGACCTCGACGTAGCGGCCGTGGTCGGGCAGCCAGAAGTCGGGCGCGAACGCCGAGGTGATGTGGCCATCGCCATCACGAGCCAAGACGAACGTGTGGGGCTCGTACTCCCAGCGCACGGCGTAGAAGTCGAACAGCCGGGCCAGCTCGCGCTCGGCGTTGTGGGCGAAGGCGACCGACTCGTAGGGCAGGCCGACCGTGACCGCTGGGGAGGTCCGCCGCGCTGCCGGCAGGGTGATCAGCCCTCGGCCGCGGTGGCGGTTGGCGCCGGTTCGCCGGCCGCCGACGTGTGGACCGCGGCGGGGAACAGCTCGACGATGGCGTCGTCGACCTCGCGCTGCACCCCACCGAGGGAGAGCACGCTGCCCATGACGAACTGGCCCTGCTTGAGCACGTCGACCAGTTCGTCGTCGTCGCGCACGAGCACCGCGCTGCCGCCGGTGATCACCAGCTGGGCCGAGGCCACGTCCTCGCCGAGCTGCTCGCGCAGGTAGGTGAACACCGTGCGGACCGACTCCAGCTTGATGCCCGCGTCCAGCAGCGTCTTGATGACCTTGAGCTCGAGCAGGTCCCGGTAGGAGTACCGGCGACGGCTCCCGCTGCCCGTCGCATCGACCACCGAGGGCCGGACGAGGTCCGTGCGGGCCCAGTAGTCGAGCTGGCGGTACGTGATGCCGACGATCTCCGCCGTCTTCTTGCCGGTGTAGCTGTCGGTCATGGCTGGGCCTCCGGGGCATCCCGGTGGGTCGAACGGACCACACCGGTGAAGTTACGCTCCTGTCACCCTACGGAACGTCGCGCGCGGGGTCAATGGGCCGACCGGGAAACGCCCTCAGCAGTCCTCGGTGCCCGGACGCCGGCCCTCGGCCACCAGGTCGTCCCAGGTGGCTCGCAGCGAGGCTGGTCGGTCATCCCACTCGGACGCATCCTCGGCGATGGTGAAGTGCAGCGGGCGGCCCAGGACCACCCGGGACGCGTCGTCGAGGTAGAACTGGTGGATCGGGCGCACCCCATGCGGCACGGGCACCTGCGGGCCCACGGCGAACCCCTCGGGCGGGCCGTCCGGCCACCGGCAGGCCACCCCACGGAGCAGGTCGCGGGTGAGGTCGGCGCCTTCGGCCCAGTCCTGCTGGAAGCGCACGTTGGCCGCCACGAGCACGGTGGCCAGGGCGATGGCGCCGGCGCCGAGCGCCACGCGGGACCGCCCGAGCAGCACACGCGCCCATCCCACCCACAGCACCGCCACGCCGACCGACGAGATCACGAAGCTCCGGTCGGCCATGCCCCGGTGCCCGACCGGCAGGCGGAGCACGAACGGCACGAGGCCCAGGACCACCACGGCGAACCCGGCCGCCACCAGCCACGGCCCCTCCCCCACCTCGCGCTCGCCGCGCCACCAGGCGATGGCAGCGGCGATGGTGCCCACCACGGCGATGATTCCGAGCACCGGGGCCAGCGTGGCGTTCGGGGTGAGGCCGCTCGTGAACTGGCCGCGCAGCGCGGGGAGCGGCGACCCGCTCAACTCGGTGGGCCGGTAGGTGGGGTGGATCGACATGAGCAGGCCGGTGGCCACGATGATCGCTGCCGCGATGCGGGCCTCGCGTCGGGTGCCCACGTTGCGGACCCGGTGCACCAGCACCACGCCCACCAGGCCGGGCACGAGCATGGCCTCGAGGCACATCCCACCGAGCGAGATGGCCACGGCCCCCCAGACCAGCCGGCCCCGGTCTGCCATGAGGAGGCCCGCCGCGAGCAGGCCGAGGCCGACCACCATCGGGGTGGTGTTGGCGAACAGGCGCAACGACGAGTGGTTCGGCAGCAGGATCCACACCAGCACCACCGCCACGGCGAGGGCCTCGGTGGTGAAGCGCCGCAGCAGGAGGTACAGGGCGGTGCTGGTCGCCGCGTTGATGGCGGCCATGACCACCACCCACGCCCCGGCGTGGTCGCGCAACGTCGGGTAGAGCACCATCTCCACCGCCCACGCGCCTGGCCGGCTGGCGAACCGGCTGGCCTCGCCCGAGCGCATCCAGCCGACGGTGTCGAGGCGGGCCAGGTTGCGCCAGTCGTCGAGGAAGAACCCGGGCCCGGCGAGCAGGTACGGGAGAGAGATGAGGAGGCAAGCGACGGTGAACAGGCCGGCGTAGGCGAGGGTGCGCCGATGGCCCTCGGTGAAGCCGCCCACCTACGAGGCGAAGTCGTCGGGGTTCACGGAGTCGAGGAAGTCCTTGAACTGCTCCACGACCTCGGCCTCCTCGACCTCCTCCACCTCGGGCTCCTCGAGGTAGCCGGCCTCGTCGAGGACGTCCTCGGCCGCGTAGATCGGCGAGCCCGTGCGGGCGGCCAGCGCGATGGCATCGGAGGGTCGGGAGGAGATGGTGTGCACCCCGTCGCGCCCGTTGAGCTCGAGTTCGGCGTGGAAGACGCCTTCGCGCAGCTCGGTGACGGTGATCTTCTCGAGGCTCACGCCCAGGTCGTCGAGCACCTCGC
>CAZIVZ010000393.1:0-3533 GCA_964542495.1 uncultured Aquihabitans sp. | reverse complement strand
CCCACGTCCCGCTTCTGCGGCGGGAGGTGGGTGGCCTCCTCCCCGTCGATGTCCACGGTCCCCGAGTCGGCGCGCTCGAGCCCGGCGATGATCCTCAGGAGCGTGGACTTGCCGCCGCCGCTCGGCCCGAGGAGCGCGGTGAGGCTGCCGGCGGGGATCGTGAGGTTGACGTCGTCGAGGGCCACGAAGTCGCCGAAGCGCTTGTCGACGTGGGAGATCTCGATGCTCATGACCGCTCGCCCTCCTCGGGCCGGAGGACCGACACCGCCACGATGCACGCCACCGAGACCATCGCCAGCAAGAAGGCGGTGGCGTAGGCGCCGCTCTGGTCGAAGTTGAGGTACTTCTCCTCCACCACCAAGGTGGCGGTGCGGGTCTGGCCCGAGATGTTGCCCGACACGATCTTGACGGCACCGAACTCGCCGAGCGAGCGGGCCAGGCTCAGGACCACGCCGTAGACCACGGCCCAGCGGATGGCCGGGAGGGTGATGCGCCAGAAGGTCTGCACGGGACCGGCTCCGAGCGACTGGGCGGCCTGCTCCTGCTCCACCCCGATCTCCTCGAGCACCGGGACCACCTCGCGGAGGACGAGCGGCAGCGCCACGAACGAGGTGGCGAGGATCATGGCCGGGGTGGCGAAGACCACCTGGAACCCGGCCGACTCGAGGGTCGGGCCGAACCAGCCGGTGCGCCCGCCGTAGACCAGGACCAGGGCCAGCCCGACCACGATGGGCGACACGGCGAGCGGCAGGTCCAGCAGCGGGCTCAGCACGCGCTTGCAGGGGAACCGGTACCGCACCAGCAACAGCGCGATCCCCACGCCGAACACCGTGTTGATCACGACCGCCGACAGCGCCACCACCAGCGTGAGCCGGAACGCGTGGGCGGTGTCGGGATCACTGAAGAGGTCGGTCACCGACGACGCGCCGCTGTCGAAGGTGCGGGTGACCACCTTCGAGACCGGCCATGCCACGAGCAGGAACAGGTAGCCGGCCACCACGATCCGCAGCAGGTAGGTGACCGGCGTCTTGCGCCGGCGTGGGGGACGGCGGGTCTCACCCACGTCGCACCAACCGGCGCTGGATCAGGTCGAACGCCACGATCACCAGCAGCGAGATGACGAGGAGCACGGTGGCCACCGCGGCGGCGCCCTCCACGTTGTCGTTCTCGATGCTGCTCAGGATGCGGACGGAGGTGACCTCGGTCTGGAAGGGCAGGTTGCCCGAGAGCAGCACGAGCGACCCGTACTCGCTCACCGCGCGGGCGAACGACATGGCCGCCCCCGCGGCGATGGCCGGGGTGATGGCCGGCAAGGTGATCCGACGGAAGGCGGTGAAGCGGCTCGCGCCGAGCGACGCCGCCGCCTCTTCCACCTCCCGGTCGAGCTCGGCCAGCACCGGCTGCACGGTGCGCACCACGAACGGCAGCGTCACGAACAGGAACGCGAGGAACACCGACGACCGCTGGTTGGCCACGTTCACCCCGACCGGGCTGTCGTTGCCGTACAGCGACAGCAGCACCAGGCCGGCCACGATCGTGGGCAGGGCGAAGGGGATGTCGATCAGGACCTCGAGGACGCGCTTGCCCACGAAGTCGTCCCGCACGAGCACCCAGGCGATCACCGTCCCCATCACGATGTTGACGACGGTGACCGCCAGGGCGGTGCCGACGGTGAGCCGGATCGCCGCCAAGGTCTGCTCGTTGGTCAGCTGCTGGACGAACCCCGACCAGCCGCCCTCGGTGGCGGTCACCACCACGGCGACCAGCGGGATCAGCACCAGCAGGCTGAACCAGGCCATGGCCAGCCCCAGACCGAGGCCCGCGGATCGAGAGAGGGGACGCCCGCTGCCGAGCGCCGCCGTCACTGGGCCTTGCCGGACTCGGCGATGATCTTCGTGACGGTGCCGGCCTCCTCGTCGAAGAACCTCTTCGACAGATCAGACCACGAACCGAAGTCGTCGGCCACGGTGAGAAGGTCGGCGATCTCGGGGAACGGGTTCGACGGGTCGTTGGCCCCCTCGACGTCGCCGTACTCCACCCCGTCGACGCCCTCGAGCGGGCGGAAGCCCTTGCGGGCGAACTGCTCCTGGCCGTCGGCGCTGAGCACGAAGTCGAGCCAGTCGCTCGCCTTGGGATCGGCGTCGATCAGCACAGCGCCGGGGTTCTCGATGAGGATCGTGGTCTCGGGCACCACGTAGTCGAAGTCCTGGCCGTTCTGGCGGGCGAGGATGGCCTCGTTCTCGTAGGTGAGGAACACGTTCCCGGTGCCACCGGTGAAGGCGGTGGTGGCGTCACGACCGCTGTTCGGCAGCGCCACCACGTTGCCGTAGAGCTTGGTGACGTACTCCTCGGCCTCGGCCTCGGTACCACCGGCCTGGATCACCTGGCCCCAGGCGGCGAGCGCGTTCCAGCGGGCCGCACCCGACGAGGCCGGGTTGGGGGCCACGATCTCCACCCCGTCCTTCACCAGGTCGTCCCAGTCCTCGATTCCGAGGGGGTTGCCCTTGCGGACGCCGAAGACCACCACCGACGTGGACACCACGCCCTTGTTGGGGCCCGCGTTCCAGTCCTCGGCCACCAGGCCCTCGTCCACAAGCCGGGTGACGTCGCTCGCCACCGAGAAGTGCACGTAGTCGGCCTTCAGACCCGACACGACGGCGCGGCTCTGGTCGCCCGAGGCACCGTAGGAGGTCTTGAACGTCACGCCCTTGCCCTCGGGGGTCTCGTTCCACTGCTCGGCGATGGCCTTGTTGGCGGCCTCGGGCACGGCGAAGCCCACGATCGACAGCGTGGTCGAGCCGCCTGAGCCGCCTGCGTCCCCATCGGCCGAGTCGGAGCCGCCGCCGCACGCACCGAGCGCCAGACTGCCGGCGACGGCGATCGCGAGTGCTGCTCTCCAGTGGGTGCGCATGACGGGTTCCTCTCCTCGACGGCCGCAGGGACCGATCGTCCGGTATTCCTATTCGATTAGGAGACAATACCCAAAAGCCGACTGTTCCGGTCAACTTTGCCGGAAATCAGGCGCGCCGGACCGCCGCCAGGGCGGGCTCTCGTCGCGGATCCAGCTCGGCACGGACCCGATCCGCGACCGAAACCGGGCCAACCCCGCTCTCGTCGCGGATCCAGCTCGGCACGGACCGAAACCGCGACCGAAACCAGGCAACCCCGCTCTCGTCGCGGATCCAGCTCGAGACGGACCGAAACCGCGACCGAAACCAGGGCGCGCCGGACAAGAACGCGTCAGCGCAGGCCGAGCTGGCGCGAACAGGCGGGCCAGGCACCCCAGCCCTGGGCGGCGCGCAGGCGCTCCCCCATGGCGATCTGGGTCTCGCGGCTGGCCTGGTGCGGGTAGCCCTGGCCGCCGACCGCCCGCCACGACGACAGGCTGAACTGGAGCCCGCCGTAGTAGCCGTTGCCGGTGTTGATGGCCCAGTTGCCGCCGGCCTCGCACTGGGCGAGCGCGTCCCACACCGAGCCGTCGGGCACGGCGGGGGCGGCCGGCTCGGGAGCCGGTTCGGGGGCGGGCGCCGGAG
>CAZIVZ010000392.1:0-3537 GCA_964542495.1 uncultured Aquihabitans sp. | reverse complement strand
ATCTGGAGCTCCTGGCCGATGGCGGCGACCTCGGACCGGAGGGTCTGCTGCATGCGCAGCGCCGCGCGGACGGCGCGCTCGGCGTCGTCCTCGTGGGCGGTGGGGGCACCGAAGAGGGCGATGAGGGCGTCGCCCACGATCTTGTCGACCTGGCCACCGAAGTCGGTCACGTCGGCGGCGAGGCGCTCGAAGCAGCGGTCGACGAGGTTCTTCACCCGCTCGGGGTCGAGCCGCTCGGACAGCGAGGTGAACCCCACGAGGTCGGCGAAGAGCACCGTGACCACCCGGCGCTCGTCGTCGACGGCGTGCAGGGCGCGGCCGCAGGAGGCACAGAACCGAGCCGCCGGTGCGGCCGTGGCCCCGCAGGCCGGACAGTCCATGGGGCGAAGCATACGGACGGGATGGGAGGCTGCGACCATGGCCCTCGACCCCAACGACCTGCCCGACGACGTGCTGACCTTCCTCACCGACCACCACCTGGCCACCCTCACCACCCGGCGCCCCGACGGCTCGCCCCACGTGGTCGCGGTGGGGTTCACCTACGAGCCCGCCACCAACCTGGCCCGGGTGATCACGTTCGCCCCCAGCAAGAAGGCCCGCAACGTGGCCGCCTCACCGGGCGAGCGCGCCGCCGTCTGCCAGGTGGACGGCGGCCGGTACCTCACCCTGGAGGGGCCGGCCACCGTCACCGACGACCCCGAGCGGGTGGCGGTGGCGGTGGCGGCCTACACCGAGCGGTACCGCCCCCCGAAGCTCCGCGACAACCGCGTGGTCATCGAGATCCAGGTCGACCGCATCCTCGGACGCGCCTGATACCTTTACTTCCATGCCAGAAGTAAGGAATCGTCGCCGCGGGACCTCCCGGATCAGCGCGAAGCACCAGATCACCATCCCGGCCGACGCGCTGCGCGCCGCCGGCCTCGAAGCCGGCGAACGGTTGGTAGCTCGTGCCGACGGCCCCGGCCGGGTGGTCCTGGAACGAGAAGCCGACATCCTCGACGAGTTCGCCGGCGCGCTCAGCGGGATGTACGGAGCGGACGAGCTCGACGGCCTTCGCGGCGAATGGCGCTGATCCACCTCGACGCCGGGGTCCTCATCGGCTTCCTCGACAGCACCGATGCCCACCACGCCGCCGCACGCGGCGTCATCGCCGGTGCCCTCGACGGATCGGATCGGCTCGCGATGGCCGCCTCGGCGATCGCCGAGTGCCTCGTCGGCCCGGCCCGACACGGTGAACGCGCCGTCGCGAGCGTGCTCGACCTCTGCCGGCGGCTACCGATCGAGATCGTCGACCTGGACGGTGACATCGCTGCGGAGGCCGCGCGCCTCCGGGCCCGCCACGGCTCGATGCGGCTCCCCGATGCGCTCGCCATCGCCACGGCATCGGTCACGGGCGCCGATCACCTCGTCACCACCGATCGCCGTTGGCCGACCGCCAAGGCGCTCCGCACCACCTCCGGGATCCGCACCATCTGAGAGCTGTCATACGGGATAGGGTTGGCGTATGACGTCCATGCTCAGCTTTCGGGTCGACGATCGGGATGCCGCCGACGTTCAACGTTGGGCCGACGCACTCGGCGTCGATCGATCAGAGCTCCTGCGTGAAGCGCTGCGCCGACACCTCGATCGGCTCGCTTCCGAGACCGACGCCGAGAGGTGGGAGGCGAGCCCGCTGGACGACGGGGAGCAGGCGTTGGCCGGGATCGCCGACTGGGGACCTGCTGAGGACTGGTCGGACTGGACCGATGCAGCGCGGTGAGGTGTGGTTCGCCGAGACGCCGGGCGGCGATCGACCGGTCCTGGTCCTCACCCGAGACCCGGTGGCCGATCGCATCGGCTCGGTCGTGGTGGCTGCGCTGACCCGCACCCGCCGCGGTCTGGTGTCGGAGCTCGCGCTGACCCCCGCCGACGGGGTGCCCACCGAGAGCGTGGTCAACTTCGACAACATCCACACGCTCCCGAGAGACCGGTTCCGGCGCAGGGTGACCGCACTTCCTCCGGCACGACTGGCTGAAGCCTGTCGGGCGCTCCAAGCCGCGACCGGCTGCTGAGGCCTGGTCAGTCTCCACCGAGGGGGCGCTCGTCGTCCTCGGCGGCGAGGGTGAGGATCAGGCGGGGGCCGCGGTCCCAGGTGACGTAGTTCCAGGCCCAGTTCACGAACACCGAGATCCGGTTGCGGAACCCGGCCAGGAACACCAGGTGAAGCGCCAGCCAGGCCATCCACGCCGGCAGCCCCCGCAGCTTCACCCCCAGGGGCAGCTCGGCCACGGCCCGGCCCCGCCCGATGGTGGCCATGGTGCCCTTGTCTCGGTAGCGGAACGGCCGGGTGGGGCGCCCCTCCAGCGACCGGGCGATCTGGGCGCCGACGTGGCGGCCGGACTGGATGGCCACCGGAGCGAGCTGGGGCAGCGACCCGGCGATGTCGCCCAGGGCCCACACCCCCGGGTGGCCGGTCACCGCCAGGTCCGGGCCCACCACCACGCGACCGCCCCGGCCCACCGGCAGGCCCAAGGCCTCGGCCACCGGGTTGGCCTTCACGCCGGCCGCCCAGATCAGGGTGTGGGCGGCCAGGACCTCGCCCCCGGCCAGCTCCACCCGGTCGACCCCGACCGACGCCACCTGGGTGCCGGTGCGGATCTCCACCCCGCGCTGCACCAGCGTCTCCCGGGCGTGGCGTTGCGACGCCGGGCTGAACGGAGCCAGCAGGTGGTCCTGCATCTCCACCAGCACCACCCGGGCGCGCGACACGTCGAGGTGCTTGAAGTCCCGTCGCAGCACCACGTCGATGAGCTCGGCCAGGGCGCCGGCCACCTCCACACCGGTGGGCCCGCCGCCCACCACCACGAAGGCGAGCGCGCCCTGGTCGATCAGCGTGGGGTCGGCGTCGGCGGCCTCGAACCGCTCGAGCACGTGGTTGCGGAGCCGCACCGCGTCGGCCAGGCGGTAGAGGGGGAAGCCGTGCTCCTCCACGCCGGGGATGCCGAAGGTGTTGGCGGACGCACCGGCCGCCACCACCAGGTGGTCGTAGCGCAGGTCGTCCACCTCGTGGTCGGCGACGAGGTGCAGCGTGCGCGCCTCCAGGTCGGCACCGGTCACGGTGGCCAGGCGGAACGCCACGTTGCCCTGGTCCTGGAAGATCCCCCGGACGGGGTGGGCCACGTCGCCCGGCGTCAGGCCCGAGGTGGCCACCTGGTAGAGCAGCGGCTGGAACGTGTGGAAGTTGTGGCGGTCCACCAGGGTCACGTCCACCGGTGCCCGGCGCAGCGCCTTGGCCGCCGCCAGGCCACCGAACCCGGCGCCGACGATCACCACGTGCGGACGGGCCATGGGCCAACCCTACGGACGGCGCGCGTCCTGGCCTCAGGGGATTTCTCGTCGCTGGTGGCCCTGGGAGCGTTTCCGACATTTCGGACAATTTCGGGGTGTTCCTTGTGGGCGAACATGTGTTCGTGTATGGTGGGTCCATGTCCACCGCCGCCCCGGCTACCGCTGAGCTTCGAGCTTCGGTTCTGTCGTTGGTGGCCGCCTTGGATCCGG
>CAZIVZ010000391.1:0-3549 GCA_964542495.1 uncultured Aquihabitans sp. | reverse complement strand
GCGAGACGGGAGAGCCGGAGTTGGACCGTGAGGTTCAGGTGGTGGCCGAAGCCGCCGATGCCGTGGAGCTGATCCTGGCCGACGGCGCCGAAGCCGCCATGAACCGCTGCAACCAGCGCAGCTGACCCCACCCCGCCGACCCGGCCCACCCCGCCCGCTCACCCACGAAGGTGCGCGCGTTCGGTGTCGTGGCAGCGCACCGAGCACGCACACCTCGGGTCGGTCAGCCGAGGAGGCGGCGGCCCTTCGTCTTCGGTGCGAAGGCGTGGCCGAGGTCGACGGTGGCGAAGGCGCCCGGGGCCCGGCCGTCCACCGCGTAGCGGTACAGGGCGAGCTGGAACACGGCCGACATGGCGCTGGACCAGCAGACCACGGCCACCGTCCACATCACCGCCCACGCACCCAGGACCACGATGGCGCCGGCCGACCCGATCACCACGCCCATGGCGATCAGCGCGGCGGTCGGCAGGAGCAGCAGCGCCGAGATCACGCCGATCCCACCGTTGACGATCAGGTTCTCGCCCCAGGTCGACTTGAGCAGCGAGGCCGAGCGCCGCACCGCGTCGGCCACGCCGACCTCCTCGAACACGAGGATCGGCAGGACCAGGAACGTGACCACGGTCCAGGCGACGCCGACGAGGCCGATCACGATGCGTCCGAGCAGCCCCGAGCGCTCCTCGAGGCCGCGGAGGATGACCGAGACCGTGGCGCTCACCAGGGCCCAGGGGAGGATCCGACCGGCGCGCCGGCCAGCCGCACCGAGGGCGGAGGTGAGCGATGGGTTGTCGCCCCGCATGCGCTGGTCGGCACCGCACAGCAGCGCGGTCCGGAAGAAGATCGTGACGTAGGCCAGCACGGCGTACATGAGCAGGAACAGCACCGCCTGGAGCACGCCCATCTGGCTGGTGTCGTTGCCGTAGGCGTCGGTGGTCAGGCTGGTCGCGTAGATGGGGACGAGGAACGTGGCCATGACCGCCAGTGAGGCGATCCCCGAGATCAGCGGGAGCACCATCAGCTCCTTGTCCTGCTTGAGCACGGCCCACGACGAGGCGGCCAGCTGCCTCGAGCGTTCCCAGCGTCCCATCAGCGTCCCTTCGCCTGGCGTCGACCCCTCCCTGTCGGCCGGACCGGCGGAGGTGTGAGGGTCGTCCCCCGAACCGTAACCTGGGCCGCTTCGTGGCCACCCCCGTGCCGTCGCACCGGGGCGGCCGTGGCGCGTCCCCCGACCCAGGAACCCATGGCCCTCACCGACCTCCCGCTGCTGATCCGAGACGAGCCCGCCATCACCCAGGTGCTGGGTCGTTCCGCGGCGGTGCTGGCCGTGCCCGAGCCGGCGCGCCCGCTCACCATCGCCGGCCTGGCCACGGTGGGCTCTCGGCGTCCGATCCTGGTGGCCATGCCCACCACGGCCGACGCCGAGCGGTTGGCCCACGACCTCGAGACCTTCCTCGGTCCCGAGGCGGTGGAGCTGTACCCGGCCTGGGAGACGCTGCCGTTCGAGCGGGTGAGCCCGGCGGTGGAGACCATGGGGCGCCGCCTGCGAACCGTGTGGCGCCTGGGCCGGCCCGACCGTCACCCGGCCGTGGTGGTGGCGCCCGTGCGAGCGCTCGTGCAGCGCCTCGGCCCCCACGTCGACCACACCGAACCGCTGGTGGTGCGCCCGGGGGAGCAGCGCGACCAGGAGGCGCTCACCCGCTGGCTCGGCATGGCCGGCTACCGGCGGGAGAGCCAGGTGGAGCACCGGGGCGAGTTCGCCGTGCGTGGATCGATCGTCGACGTGTTCGGTGCCACCGCCGAAGGTCCCGTCCGCATCGACCTCTGGGGTGACGAGGTGGACCGGCTCACCGCCTTCTCCGTGAGCGACCAGCGGTCCACCGACGACCTCGAGCTGGTGGAGGTCTTCCCGTGCCGCGAGCTGCTCCCCACCGACGAGGTCCGCGCCCGGGCCGCGACCCTGGTGGCCTCCGAGCCGTGGGGCCGCGAGCAGTGGGAGCGCCTGGCCGAGGGCCAGATCTTCGACGGGATGGAGAGCTGGCTCCCGTGGCTGGTGGAGGACCACCGCACGATCGTGGACCTCCTGCCCGAGCAGGCGCTCGTGGTGGTCGTGGAGCCCCGGCGCCTGCGCGATCGCGCCGGCGACATCCTGGCCGAGGAGGTCGACCTGGCCGCCTCGCTCGCCCGTACCTGGGATGTGGGCGACGACCGCTCCTTCCCGCGCCTGCACGCCGAGTTCGGCGAGCTGTTCGCCCACCACGACGTGCCGGTGTGGACCATGACCGTCACCCCCGACGGTCCCGACGTGGCCACGGTGGCCGCCATGGGCTGGAACCCCGTGGTGGGCGACGGCGAGGGCCTCGTGCGCCAGCTGAGGACCCTGCTCGACGACGGCTACCGGGTGGTGGTGGCGGCGGAGGGCGAGGGGTCCGCGATCCGCCTGGCCGACCTGCTCCGCGAGCACGGGCTGGACCTTCCCGTCGAGGTGGGCGCGCTCGACCGGGGGGCCATCCTCACCGCGGCCAAGGTGGCGGTGCTCGCCGAGGGCGATCTCACCGGTCGCCGGCGGGCGCACCGCGCCCCCCGCCCGCGCAAGCGCGACACCGCCGGCTTCTTCGACGACCTGAAGGTCGGCGACCACGTCGTGCACCACCAGCACGGGGTGGGTCGCTACGGCGGCATGGTCAAGCGGGCCATCGGAGGCGTGGAGCGTGACTACCTCCTGCTCGAGTACCGGGGCGACGACAAGCTCTACGTCCCGAGCGACCAGATCGACGCCGTGCGGCACTACACCGGGGGAGACACCCCCACGCTCTCCAAGCTCGGCGGGGGAGACTGGGCCCGCACCAAGGCCAAGGTCAAGAGCGAGGTCGACGCCATCGCCCAGGAGCTGGTGGTGCTCTACCAGACCCGCCTGAACAGCACCGGCCACGCCTTCCCCCCGGACACCCCGTGGCAGCAGGAGCTCGAGGACTCGTTCCCCTTCCGAGAGACGCCGGATCAGCTCAAGGCCATCGCCGACGTCAAGGCCGACATGGAGGCCGAGACGCCCATGGACCGCCTGGTCTGCGGCGACGTGGGCTTCGGCAAGACCGAGGTGGCGCTGCGGGCGGCGTTCAAGGCGGTGCAGGACGGCAAGCAGGTGGCCGTGCTGGTGCCCACCACCCTGCTCGCCACCCAGCACTTCCAGACCTTCAGCGAGCGCTTCGCGCCGTTCCCGGTGCGGGTGGAGGTGATGAGCCGCTTCCTCACCCCCGGCCAGAGCCGCCAGGTGGCCGAGGGGGTGCGCAGCGGCGAGGTCGACGTCGTGGTGGGCACCCACCGCCTGCTCTCCCAGGACATCACCTTCAAGGACCTCGGCCTGCTGGTGGTCGACGAGGAGCAGCGCTTCGGCGTCGGCCACAAGGAGCAGATCAAGCAGATCGCCACCGACGTCGACGTGCTCACCCTGTCGGCCACGCCCATCCCCCGCACGCTCGAGATGAGCCTGACCGGCATCCGAGACCTCACCCTGCTCAACACCCCGCCCGCCGAGCGCCAGCCGATCCTCACCTA
>CAZIVZ010000390.1:0-3582 GCA_964542495.1 uncultured Aquihabitans sp. | reverse complement strand
AGGGCCGCTTGCACAGGTAGCGGTAGTAGGGCTTGAGGATCTCCGCGGTGGCCGGGTCCCGCACGAGCTCGGTCACCCGGGCGCGGTGCGCCTCCATGATCTCGAAGTCGAGCTCCTCGGCGTGGCGGAGGTACTCGGCGAGGGTCTCGCCCCGGCGGCGGGGCGGGTGCTGGACCGGGGCGAAGTGGTGGGTCCAGCCGTCGTCGACCAGGTCGGCCTCCACCGGCCGACCGAGCATGATCGACTGGAAGTTGTCCATGCGTGCCCGCTGCCAGCCGGGTTCGAGCTGCTCGGCGAACGACGGGTCGGTCGGCCGGTTGCCCCGCTCGCCGATGGCCGACGGGGTGCGCTGGAACACGTAGACGTGGTCGGCAGCCTCGGCCAGCGGGCCGATGCACTGGATGCCGGTGGCGCCGGTGCCGAGCACGCCGACCGCCTTGTCGCCCAGCTCGGTCATGGGCCGGCCGGGCCCGCCGCCGGTGTAGCCGTAGTCCCAGCGGGCCGAGTGGAACGAGTGACCGGCGAACGTCTCCATCCCGGCGATGGCCGGCAGCTTGAGCCGGTTGAGGATCCCCACCGCGAGCACGTAGCAGCGGGCGGCGAGGTGGTCGCCCCCGTCGGTCTCGATCTGCCAGCGGCCGGTGTCCTCGTCCCACGAGGCGCGCGTCACGCCGGTGTGGAAGAGGGCGTCGTCGGTGAGTCGGTAGCGCTCGGCGATGGCCTGGAGGTGGCCGAGGATCTCGTCGCCGTAGGCGTACCGGTGCTTCGGGACGTAGTCCAGCTCCTCGAGCATCGGCAGGTAGATGTACGACTCGACGTCGCACATGACCCCGGGGTAGCGGTTCCAGTACCAGGTACCGCCGATGCCGCCCGCCTGGTCGACGATGCGGAAGCGGTCCACGCCGGCCTTGCGCAACTCCACACCGGCGAGGATCCCAGCGATCCCGCCGCCGAGGATCACCACGTCCACGTCGTCGGTCACCGGCGGGCGCTCGGCCATCGGCGTGAACGGGTCGGCGCGGTAGCGGGCGAGGCGCTCGTCGGCGTCGAGGTCCCGGGTGTCGGCGCGTCCCGCCACCAGCCGCCGGTCTCGCTCGGCCCGGTACTTCGCGTGGACGGCGTCGGGGTCGAACGTCACGACGCCACCTTCGCCCGCTTGATGGCCGGGATGCGGTAGAGCCGTTCCCAGTTGGGACCGCAGATCTTGGCCTTCGACGCGTCGGGCAGGTCGAGCTGGTCGAAGGTGGCCACGGCGTCGGGGTACTGCGAGTCGCCGTGGGGGTAGTCGGTGGAGAACACCAGGTTGTCGTCGCCGAACCAGTCGAGGTACTGCCCGGCGGTGCGCTCCTCGGCCTCGACGCCCAAGAAGCACTGGCGCCGGAAGTAGTCCGACGGCTTCATCGAGAGCTCGGTGCCTTCGAACCAGCCCGCCCACTCGTGGTGCTCGTCGAGCCGCTCCAGCAACCAGGGGGCCCACGAGCAGTTGCCCTCCAGCAGCGCCACGCGCAGGTTCGGGAACCGCTCCAGCACCCCGCCGCCGCACAGCGACACCGTGACGAACTGGATGGCCAGCGGCTGGTTGAACGTGTGCCACAGCATCAGCTCGTCGAGCACCTGGAGCGAGAAGTCCGGCGTGAGCAGCGTCTGGCCCCCGCCGTGGAAGCTGAGCGGCACGCCGAGGCGCTCGATCTCGGCCCAGAGGGGGTCGTAGGCGGGGTGGTGCCAGGGCCGGCGGTTCACGCAGCCGGGGGAGAGGAACACCGCCTTGAACCCGAGCTCCTCCACGCACCGCCGGGCCTCGAGCACCGCGCCCTCCACGTCGTGGGGCGCCACCATGGCCGCGCCGAACATGCGGTCAGGGGCGGCGGCGACGAAGTCGGCCAGCCAGTCGTTGTAGGCCCGGGCGATGGCGGAGGCGAAGGGCGGCTCCAGGCCGTCGGGGCCGATGTGGTCGGCCGAATCGAGGCCCAGGACGAACAGCCCGCGAGACGGGAACATGACCGCCAGGTCCAGCCCCTCGCGGTCCATGGCCCGCAGCTGGGAGGCCGCGTCCCACCCGCTCGCCTCGGCGTCGGCGTAGACGTCCTCGTGCTCCTCGCGCCAGCCGGTCTTGCGGCCGTCGACGTACTGGGGACGCACCTTGCCGAGCCGCAGCAGCACGTTGTTCTTCACCCGCACCCGCATGTCCCGCTTCAGCTCGGTGAGCCCCAACGGCGCGGCGTGGCGGTACTCGGGGGCGAGGTAGCGCTGCCACAGGTCTGGCGGCTCCATCACGTGCAGGTCGCTGTCGGCGATGGGGTGGTCCTTGAGCGCCACGGCGGCCCTCCTTGGGTGGCGGCCGCGTCAATCTAACACCTGCGTCATGTCCGAGGCTCGTGCAGTCGAGCCGCATGGAGCGGCTCAACTGCACACGCCTCGGCCCACCGACGCACCTGGCCGCGGCTACTCGGTGCCGAACACCTCGGCGGCCACCTTCAGGGCGGCGTTGGCGGCGGGGACGCCGGCGTAGATCGCGGTCTGCATCAGCACCTCCACCAGCTCCTCCTGGGTGATGCCGACCTCGAGCGCCCCGCGCAGGTGGGCCCGGAGCTCGTCGGTGCGGCCCAGGGCGGCGAGCTGGGCCACGGTCGCCAGGCTCCGGTCCCGCAGGGCCAGGCCGGGTCGGGACCACAGCATCCCGAACGCGCTCGCCGCCACGTAGCGGTAGAAGTCCGGCGCCAGGCGGGCCGCGGGGAACGCGCCGGTGGGCCCACCGGCCACCTGGGGCCACAGCTGGGCCTGGACGGCACGGCCCCGGGCCACCAACTCGTCGTCGGCTCGCAGGTCGTCGGCTCGCTCGTCCTCGTCCACGTCGGCGTC
This sequence comes from uncultured Aquihabitans sp., assembly GCA_964542495.1. Lineage (GTDB taxonomy): Bacteria > Actinomycetota > Acidimicrobiia > Acidimicrobiales > Iamiaceae > Aquihabitans. The sequence goes on along the minus strand of CAZIVZ010000390.1, from coordinate 723 downwards.
CTCCAAGGGGTCCGGGTCAGTCCGCCTCGAACAGGTTGACGGTGCACACGCTGCCCCCGCCCACGAGGTGGGCCAGGGCCCGGCGGGCGCCGTCGACCTGGCGGGGGCCGGCCTCGCCCCGCAGCTGGGTGACCACCTCGTTCACCATGGCCAGACCGGTGGGTCCGCCGGGGTGGCCGCGGGCGATCAGGCCGCCATCGGTGTTGAAGGGGATTCGGCCGCCGAGCGCGGTGTCGCCGGCCTCCAGCAGCCGCTCGCCCTCGCCGTCGGCGCAGAACCCGAGCAGCTCGTAGTACTCGAGCTCCTCGTTGGCGAAGGCGTCGTGGCACAGGGCGAGGTCCAGGTCGCCGGGGCCCAGGCCGGCTTCGTCGTAGGCCTGCTGGGCCGTGGTGCGGGTCATGGTGGCGGGTCCGACCACCGGGCCGAGGAACGTGTGGCCCGGGGAGTACGCCTCGCTCTGGAGCGCAGAGGAGACCGGCCGCACCAGCCGGCGGTCGGGGTGGTGGCGGCGCACCCACTCAGTGCTGGCCACGATGGCACAGGCGGCGCCGTTGTCGGCCGGACACGCCATCATCGCCGTGAGCGGCTCGGCCACCAGGTTGCTGGCCAGCACCTCCTCGACGGTCACCACGTGGTCGGCCTGGCGGTGGCTCAGGGGGTTGCGGGCACCGTGGTTCCAGTTCTTGGCGGCGATGGCGGCGAAGTGCTCGGGCCGGGTGCCGT
>CAZIVZ010000389.1:0-3605 GCA_964542495.1 uncultured Aquihabitans sp. | reverse complement strand
GAACGGGGTCGCCTACCTGGGCTCGGGTGGTGGCCGCCTCCACGCGTTCGACGCACGCGGCTCGAACGGGTGCTCGGGCGCTCCCCGGCGGTGCGCGCCGCTGTGGACCGCGGCGGTCGAGGGGGCCGGGTCGCCGATGGGCGGCTTCATGTCGACGCCCGCCGTGCAGAACGGCCTCGTGTACGTCACGGCGGGCAGCAGCACCGGGACCCGGGACCAGCTGTACGTGTTCGACGCGGCGGGGGTGCGGGGCTGTTCGGGGCGGCCCAGGGTGTGCCAGCCTCGCTTTCGCGCCGTCCTCGGAGCGGAGGGGACGAGCTCGGCGCCGACGGTGGTGGCGAGCGGGGTGGTCTACGTGGGCACCGGCATGGGTGCGAGCCGCAAGGTGATGGCGTTCGACGCCAAGGGCGTGAAGGGCTGCTCGTCCACCACCCGGCGGTGCAACCCGCTGTGGACCGCACGCGTCGGCAGCCAGAGCCAGAGTGCCTCTCCGGCGATCGCCGCGGCCGACGGCATGGTCTACGCCGCCACCGATGCGGGCGACCTCGTGGCGTTCGATGCCGCCGGGAAGAAGGGCTGTTCCGGCGTCCCCAAGACCTGTGCGCCGGTCTGGCGGGCCTCGGACACCGAGGAGGGAGACCTGTACGCGCCAGCGGTGGCCGACGGCGTGCTGTACGTCTCGTCGGGTCGCGGCATGGTCCGCGCCTACGACGCCCGGGGCGCATCGGGGTGCGCGGGCACGCCGAAGGTCTGCGCGCCCATGTGGACGGCGACCGTCGGTCGCTACACCTTCGGTTCGGTGGCCGTGGCCGAGGGGAGGGTGTTCGTCACGGCGGAGTCGACGGCCGGCGTCGGCCTGATCAGCGCGCTCGACGCCAAGGGCGTCTCCGGCTGCTCGGGCACCCCCAAGGTGTGCCGGGCGCTGTGGTCCGGGCGCACCGCGAACCGGCCGTCGATCGACGAAGCGCCGACCGTGGCGAACGGCGTGGTGTACCTGACCACGATCCAGGGACGGATCCAGGCCTTCGACGCCCGGGGTTCAGCTCGGTGCTCGGGCCGACCGAGGACGTGCGCCGCGCTCTGGACGCTGTGGACCCCCGGTGGGTACGCCTCGTCGGCCACCATCGCCAACGGCCGGGTGTACCTCAGCAACGAGAAGACCTTCTACGCGTTCGGCCTGCCCTGACCTGCGGACCTGTCGCTTCGCCAGATGTCAACCCTTGAATCCTCGGTGGCCCGGGCGGAGGATGCCAGGAGGGCGGGGCTGGGTCCGTCCAGGACATGAAGGGGAAGCAGATGTCTGATCGTGCTCAGATTCGGCGCGCCGTGGCGGCGGTGGCCTGCGTCGTGGTTGCGTTGCTCGTGTCGGCGAGTCCGGCTTCGGCCGACGACGACCGGGGTGGTCCCGAGCTCGCGGTGGAGGGTCTGGCGGGGCCGCTGTCGATCGACGTCAGCGCGCGCGGCGACGTGCTCGTCGGCCAGTCCTTCGCCGGGTTGGTCACCAAGGTGTCGAGCAACGGCACCGTGACCGACCTGTTCCAGGAGACCGACGCGTCCGCCGTGGCGTGGGGTCCGTTCGGCTCGACCATCTACACCCTCAGCAACCCCGAGGCAGGCGTGGCCCAGCTGAAGTTCCGGGGTCCGCACGGCTCCGGCAGGGTGCTCGCCGACCTCAGGGCCTACGAGGAGTCCGCCAACCCCGACGCCGCCAACCGCTACGGGGTGCAGGGGATCAGCGACGAGTGCGCGGCGCAGTGGCCGGTGGACAAGCTGGGTCCGCCGCAGTACGAGGGCCAGATCGACTCCAACCCGTACGCACTGGCCCTCGCCCCGTGGGGCGTCTACGTGGCCGACGCGGGCGCGAACGCGATCCTGCTCGTCGACTGGTTCGGTCGGGTGAGCACGGTTGCCGTCCTCCCGCCGCAACCGTTCGTGCTCCCGGAGGACCCCAGCGGCCTCGACGTCCCCGCCTGTGCGGGCGGTCTGACCTACAACTTCGAGCCGGTACCCACCGACATCGAGCTGAGCCTGGGTGGCGCCTTCGTCTCGCTGCTGCCCGGCGGGCCTGAGGACCCGAGCCTGGGGGCCCGGGGCAGCGTCGTGAAGCTGAACCTGCGGGACGGTTCGTCCCGGCCGGTGGTCCAGGGGATCCTCGGCGCCACGGACCTCGCGCTCTCGCCGAGGGGAGACCTCTTCGTCACCGAGATGTTCGGCGGACGAGTCGTGGAGGTGACCCGGTCGGGCCTGCGGACGGTGGCCGAGCTGCCCGAGCCGGTCGCGGTGGAGTGGAGCCGCGGCCGCCTCGTCGTGGCCTACGACGCCTTCGGGTCCGGGAAGCTCACCACGATCCGGCCCTGACGGCCGACGGCGTTCCCCGGGCTCGCCGGGGAACGCCGAGGTACCGTTGGGCGGTTCCCCGGCGGGGGCCGTGGGAAGCAGCCGAGGGGAGGGGCCATGGCTCGTCGTCGGATCGTTCGAGGTGTGGTCGCGGCGGTGGCGCTCGCCGTCGTCGCCGGTGGTTTCGCCGTGGTGCCGGCGTCGGCCGCCGGCTCGGTCACGATCGAGGCCGGGCTGACCGCGCGGTCGATCGAGCTGGGCCAGACCGTCGCCGTCACCGGCAGGGTCGCGCCCGCCGGCGCCACCCCCAAGGTCGTGGTCCAGCGCAGCCTCGGCGGGGGTCGGTGGGGCGACCGGGCCGTGGCCACCGTCTCGGCCGACGGGACGTTCCGCACCACGATCCGACCCTCGGCCGCGGGCCTCTACGCGCTGCGCGTGCGCAGCGGCGGCGGCACGGTGATCAGCGCCACGATGTTCCTGAAGGTGAAGCTCGGGCCGAACCAGGCCATACGCGGCTTCGACCTGCCCCGGCTGGTCGACACCGCGCGGTGGGAGGACCTCCAGCCCTGCGGCAATGGGGACTGGACGGCCCGGCCCGTAGACCGCCGGAAGGTGTGGTACGGCGACGTGTCCGGCGATGGCGTCGAGGAGGCGCCGGTCATCGTGGACTGCACCGCCGGCGCGATGGGGAGGCCGTTCTCGGCGATCGTCCTCTTCGGCATGTCCGGCGGCAAGCCCGAGGCGCTCACCACCTGGTGGCCCCCCTTCGCGACGTCCAGTTGGTCGCCCATCATCACCTCGGCCGCCATCTCGAACCGCCTCGTCAACGCCGTGGGCGTCGCCCGCCGGCCGATCGCTGGGTGCTCGGGCTGCCGTGACCAGAGCTTCCACTGGCACCTCCGCTACGTCCCCCGCAGCCTCGAGCCCATCGAAGCGGGCTGACCGGCCGAGGAGGTTCTGCGATGAGGTGTCGGATCGTGTCCGGTCGGCTCGGCCGCAGATCGTTGGCGGTGGTCGTCCTCTGCGTCGCCATGATCGCCCCGGCGGGAGCAGCCGCTGACGCGGCGCCGGCCGGCGCCATCGAGGCGCACCTGGCCGCCACCACGGTCCGCTTCGGCGCGGCCGCGACCGTCCTCGGCTCGGTCACCCCCGCGTCGCTGACCACGCGGGTGGTGGTGCAGCGCGGGGTCGGCGCCTGACCCCCCGGCCTCGAACCGCGACGCCTTTCGCGCTGAGCCGAGTGCCCGTCATCCGCCCCTCGAGACCTC
>CAZIVZ010000388.1:0-3613 GCA_964542495.1 uncultured Aquihabitans sp. | reverse complement strand
CGGGGTCTTGGTGGCGTTGACGTGCTTCACGAAGTCGACGATGCCGTTGGCGTACTTGTAGACGATCGGCTCGTGGTCGTGGCCCTCGCGCTGGTCGACGAAGCGCATCTCGAGCGCCTTGTTGAGGAACGCCATCATCTGGAACCGCTCGAGCATGGTGCGGGAGACGAACTCCACCGACTCGAAGATCGCGGGATCGGGCCAGAAGGTGACGGTGGTGCCGGTGCGGTCTCGGGGCGACTTGCCCACCACCTCGAGCTTCGAGCGCTTGGAGCCGCCGTCGTGGAACTCGATGTGGTGGCGGTTGCCGTCGCGATCCACCTCGACGACCACTCGCTCCGACAGCGCGTTCACCACCGACACGCCCACGCCGTGGAGGCCGCCGGAGACCTTGTAGCCGTCGCCGCCGAACTTCCCGCCGCCGCCGAGCTTGGTGAGGGCGATCTCGACGCCGGTCATCTTGAACTCGGGGTGCACGTCGGTGGGGATGCCGCGGCCGTTGTCGGCCACCCGGCAGCCGCCGTCGGGCAGCAGCGTGATGTCGATCCGATCGCAGTGGCCAGCCATGGCCTCGTCGACCGAGTTGTCGACGACCTCCCACACCAGGTGGTGCAGACCGGAGATCCCGGTGCCGCCGATGTACATCCCGGGGCGCTTCCGGACGTGGGCAAGGCCCTCCAGGATGGTCATGGAGCTGGCGTCGTAGGACTTGGATGCGGCAGCCAACGCGCGGCCTTTCAGAAGCGAAGGGAGGAGAGGCGAGCGCTCACCCGCTGGGCTGTCGCGCAAGGGGGTGCGAACAGCGTGGCGGGGCGCAACACGATGGGGTCAATGCTACCACGAACCGGGCCGGATACGGTGCATGCGAGGCCTGGTGTTCACCGGCTCGAACCGTTGCCTCACAAGGGTTTGACGAGCTTCGGAGGCGGACGCGACGGCCCGCTCGCCCCCGCGTCATCGAACGGTGACGCGCACCTGCACGGAGGTCACCTGGCCCTCCCCCACCAGCTGGGCGATCCGCGCCACGATCTCCTTTTCAGCCCAGCGCAGGTGGCTCGTCCAGCCGGGGCTGTCGACCCCGATCCGGAGCCTTCCGGCCTCGATGGCGATCGGCCGCGCGTGCTCGGCCACCTCCGCCCCCACCACCTCGGGCCAGCGCTCGTGCACCACCACGATGGCCTCACGGCTCGGAGCTCCGAGGGACGCGAGGACGACATCGAGGGCGGTGGCCAACGGTGCCGGCTCCGCTCCGCGCCGGGCGTCGGAGGTGGGGAGGGGTGACCAGGGCACCAGGCCATCATCCCACGCCCCTCTGACACCCAGGATGGAGCACCGGGCGCGCCGGGCCACGGGCTCCAGCGACGGCGACTCAGCCGGCGGTGACCACCCCGTCGGCCACGTGGAGGACCCGCCCCGGCACCGCGCCGGGCGGCAGGCCGCTCGCCGTGCTCAGGATCGTCTGACCTGGCGGCAGCGAGGCCAGCAACGCTGCGCTGCGTTCGGGATCCAGCTCGGAGAAGACGTCGTCGAGCAGCAGCACGGGCGGTGTTCCCGTCTGCCGGGCGACCACCGCGTGCGCCGCCAGCCGCAGCGCGAGGGCGAGGGAGCGCTGCTCCCCCTGGGAGGCGTGGGTTCGGGCCGGCATCCCGCCCAGCACCAGGTCGAGCTCGTCTCGATGGGGCCCCACCGTCGACACGCCCCGGCGCAGATCGTCGCGGCGTGCCGCCGCCAGGGCCTCGGCCAACCCACCCGCCAACCAGGGAGGGTCGTAGGTGGCATGCACCTCAGCGGCGCGGCGCGCCACCTGGGCGTAGGCCACCCCGAGGACTGGTTCGAGCTCGTCCACCAGCTCTCGTCGGGCGAGGGCGAGCGCCTCGCCGGCCGCGGCGAGCTTGGTGTCGAACACGTCGAGCGTGAGCTCCACCTCGGGTGTGAGGCGTCCCCCCGACTGCTTGAGGAGGGCCCCACGCTGGCGCAGGATGCGGTCGAGGTCGCTGCGGGCCTGGTCGTGGCGAGGATGCAGCGACACCAGAGCATCGTCGAGGTAGGTCCGCCGATCACCCGGGCCGCCCTTCACCAGAGCGAGGTCGTCGGGGGAGAACACCGTCGTGCGCAGGGCTCCGAGCAGATCTCGAGCCCGTCGCAGCGGCTGGCGGTTGAGCTGGGCACGGTTGCGGCCGTTCGCCACCAGCTCCGCCTCCAGCAGAAGCTCACGGCCCTCGCGCACCGCCTCGGCGCGCACGATGGCCCGCTCCGTGCCGTGTCGGATGAGTGCGTCAGTGGGGGCCCCGCGAAACGATCCCAAGGTTGCCAGGTAGCCCACCGCCTCGAGCAGGTTGGTCTTGCCCTGGCCGTTGGGACCCACGACGGCGGTGAGGCCGGCGTCGAAGGTGACGTCGGCCTCGCGGTAGCTGCGGAAGTCGGTCAGCCAGAGGCGTCGGAGGTGCACCGGGTGATCGGGAGCGCAGGGGCTGACGGGCGCACCCGGGTCAAGAGACCCGGACGGGCATGAGGAGGTACAGGAACTCCTGGGCACCCGCCGAACGGATGACCGCCGGCTTCTGGGCATCGACGGTGTCGAGCGTGATCTCGTCGCCCGGGGTCACGTCGACCCCGCTCAGGAGGTAGTCGGGGTTGAACGCCACCGTGAGGTCCTCGCCTTGGTAGGTGGCGTCGAGCTGCTCGTGGGCCTGGCCCACGTCCTGGGTGATGGCCACCAGCTCCAGCCCGTCGGCGCTCATCGCCAGGCGCACCGGGGTGTTGGGCTCGCGGGCCATGAGCTTCACACGGCGCACGGCCTCGGCCAAGGCCTCACGCCCGACGGTGAGCTGGTTCGGATGGCTGGCGGGGATCAGGCCTCGGTAGTTGGGGAACTCGCCCTCGATGAGCCGGGTGGTGAGCCGGATCCCCCCGACCTCGAACGTGGCCTCCCGCTCGCCGAGGCGCAGGGTGATCTCCTCGGCATCGCCCAGCAGCCGCTCGAGCTCCTTGAGGGCGCGCGATGGCACCAGGACGCTCTGGCCCTCCCGGAGCACGGTGGTGCCGGGCAGGTCTCGTACCGCGAGGCGGTAGGAATCGGTGGCCACCAGTCGCAGGCCGCCGTCCTCGGCGGCCATGAGCACGCCGGTGAGGATGGGACGGGCGTCGTCGGCGCTGGCCGCGGACACCACCTGGTGGAGCGCGGCGGCGAAGTCGCGGGCAGCCAAGGTCACCGCGTCATCGGCGGGCATGGCCAGGCGCGGGAACTCGTCGGCCGGCAACAGCCGCAGCGACGACTCGAAGCGACCAGCGGTGATGTGGGCCTCGTCGCCGTCGACGGACACCTCCACGCGGGGATCACCCAGGGACCGCACGAGGTCGGAGGCGATCTTCGACGGCAGCACGGCCACGCCGTCGCGCTCCCCCGCCACCTCGAGCTCCACGGCGATGGTCAGCTCCAAGTCGCTGCCGGTGAGCTTCAGCTGGTTGCCGATGAGCTCAGCGCGGACGCCGGCCAGCACGGGCAGGGCGCCGCCGCGGTTGGCGACCGCGCGACCGGCCGCGCTCAGGGCCTCGACCAGGTGGTCTCGCTCGCAACGGAACTTCACGACGGACGCTCGCTTTCTCCGGAGAG
>CAZIVZ010000387.1:0-3614 GCA_964542495.1 uncultured Aquihabitans sp. | reverse complement strand
GTGCACACCGGGGTCTGCGACACCATCGCCGAGCACCCGATCGGCCTGCTGCGCCGCTTGCGGTTCCGGGTCACCGTCAACACCGACAACCGGCTCATGAGCGACATCTCCGTGACCCGCGAGCTCCTCAAGCTGCACGAGGCCTTCGGTTGGGGCTGGGACGACTTCGAATGGCTCACCATCAACGCCATGAAGAGCAGCTTCTGGCCCTTCGACAAGCGGCTGCGGATCATCGACGAGCAGATCAAGCCCGGCTACGCCGCCCTCAAGGCGTCGGCGCTCGGCTCCACGCTCCCCACCTCGTCCGCACCGGCCGCGCCCGCGGGTCCGATCTGATGGACCTTCGGTCGATCACCCTGTACTGCGGGTCGTCACCCGGCCACGACCCGGTGCACACCGAGGCGGCGTGGGCGTTCGGGACCCGGCTCGCCGAGCGGGGCCTCGCCCTCGTGTACGGCGGCGGCCGGGTGGGCCTGATGGGCGTGGTGGCCGACGCCGTGCTCACCGCCGGTGGCCAGGTCACCGGCGTGATCACCCAGCACCTGTGGGACCGAGAGGTCGGTCACGTCGGGCTCACCGAGCTGGTGGTGGTGCACTCCATGCACGAGCGCAAGCTGGCCATGGCCGACCGCTCCGACGGCTTCGTGGCCCTGCCCGGCGGCGTGGGCACGTTCGAGGAGCTCTTCGAGGTGCTCACCTGGACCCAGCTCGGGTTGCACCACAAGCCGGTGGGCCTGCTCGATGTGGCCGGCTACTACCAGCCGCTCCTGCACTTCCTCGACACCGCGTGCGAGGCGGGCTTCGTGCGCCCGGCCCACCGGGCCCTGCTGCACGCCGACACCACCCCCGACGCCGTGCTCGACAAGCTGGCGGCCTGGGAGCCCGAGCACGTCCCCAAGTGGAGCGACGCCGACCAGCGCTAGCACGCCGGCGCCAGCGCCAGCGCCAGCGCCAGCCCTCCGGCGCCTACCAGGCGTCGAGCTCATCGAGGATCGTCCGGCTGGCCGAGCACCCGAGCCGCGTGGCCCCCGCCTCCACCATGGCCACCGCGGCCACCACGTCGCGGATGCCGCCCGACGCCTTGACGCCCAGTCGCCCGCCCACCGTGGCCGCCATCAGCTCCACCGCCTCGACGGTGGCGCCACCGGCGGGGTGGAACCCGGTGGAGGTCTTCACGAAGTCGGCGCCGGCGGCTTCGGCGGCACGGCACGCGGCCACGATCGGGTCGCGGCGCCCGAGGCAGGCGGACTCGATGATCACCTTGAGCACGGTGGGTGCCGGCACGGCTGCTCGCACGGTGGCGATCTCGGCCTCGACCTGGTCCCACAGGCCCGCCGACGCCAGACCGAGGTCGATCACCATGTCGACCTCGTCGGCACCGTCGGCCACCGCCCGGGCGGCCTCGGCGGCCTTGATGGCGGCGTGGTGCGCGCCGGATGGGAACCCGATCACCGTGGCCGTGGCGATGCTCGGTGGCAGGGAGCCACCGGGCAACGGCAGGCGGTTGGGCGACACGCACACCGCCTTCACGCCGAGCTCGGCGGCCTCGGCGCACAGCATGGCGATCCGGCCCGGCGCGGCGTCGGGCGCCAGCAGGGTGTGATCGATGAGGCGAGCGAGGTCGGCGCGGTCCATGCCCGACATGGTGCCACCGTGCATCATGAGGCGGTGGACCTGATCGTGGTGGACCATCCGCTCGCCCTCCAGGCGCTGACCGCCCTGCGAGATGTGGACACCGATCGGCGAGGCTTCCGCCACGCCATGGACGACCTGGCCACGCTGCTCGTGTACGAGGCCACGCGCTCGCTGCGCACCGAGTCGTTCGAGGTGACCACCCCGCTCACCGTCACCACCGGCACCCGGGTCAGCGAGCCCCCCATGGCCGTGCCGATCCTGCGCGCCGGCCTCGGCCTGCTCGCCGGCACGCTGCGCCTGCTGCCCGACGCTCCCACCGGGTTCATCGGGGTCGCCCGCAACGAGGAGACCCTCGAGCCGGAGCCGTACATGAACTCCGTCCCCCACGACCTCGGTGGGCGGGACGTGCTGGTGCTCGACCCCATGTTGGCCACCGGCGGATCGCTCACGTTCGCCTGCAACATCCTGCGCGACCGCAACCCGGGGCGGTTGGTGTGCGTCTGCGTCCTCGCCGCGCCGGAGGGCGTGGCCACCCTGGAGCACAGCGGCCTGGCCGACGCCCTGGTGGTGGGCTCGATCGACGACCAGCTCAACGACGTGGCCTACATCGTGCCCGGCCTGGGCGATGCCGGCGATCGCCTCTACGGCACCGCCTGAGGGTGCCGGTCAGGCGAGGCCGGTGGCGGCGGCGATGGCCGACGTGAGAGAGGACAGGGCCTCGGCCGCCCGGTGGCGGGCCCCCGCCAGGTCGTCGGCCACCACGGGCTCCACCACCTCGAGGTAGCACTTGAGCTTGGGTTCGGTGCCGCTCGGGCGCACCACGATCCGGGCGGTGGCGCCGGCGTCGAGGTCCAGCCGGAGGGTGAGCACGTCGCTGGGCGGGAAGCCCCGGACGGTGTCGCCGTCGACGAGGTCGGTGATCGACGTGACGAGATGGCCCGCCAGCTCCTCGGGCGGGTGGGCCCGCAGGGCCGACATGGTCGCGGCCAGCCGGGCGATGCCGTCGCTGCCCGCCACCCGCACCGACCACTGGCCGGTGAGGTGCACCCCGTGGGTCCGGGCGAGGTCGTCGAGGACGTCGAGCACGGATCGCCCCCGGCTGCGCTGCACGGCCACGGCCTCGGCGAACAGCACCGACGCGCTCAGGCCGTCCTTGTCGCCGACGAGGTCGCCGACGCAGAAGCCGAGGGCCTCCTCGTAGCCCAGGGCGAGGGTGCGGCCCGGGCCGGCCGCCCGGCTGATCCACTTGAACCCGGTGAGGGTCTCCTCGTAGCCGACCCCTGCGGCCGCCGCCATCCGGCCGAGCAGCGTCGACGACACGATGGTGGTGGCCAGCACCGCTTCGGGGCCGACGACGGCGTGGGTCAGGAGGTGGTCGGCCAGCACGGCCCCGATCTCATCCCCCCGCAGGGCGCGCCATCCCTCCGGCGACGTGGCCGGCCCCCGAGCGGGGTCGGGCACGGCCACGCCGAGCCGGTCGGCGTCGGGGTCGTTGGCCAGCAGCACGTCGGCCCCCGCCGCCGCCGCGGTGGCCAGGCCGAGGTCGAGCGCGCCGGGCTCCTCCGGGTTGGGGAAGGTCACCGTGGGGAAGTCGGGGTCGGGCTCCACCTGGGCGGGCACCTCCACCGCCGGGGCGAACCCGGCCGCCGCCAGCACCCGGCGGAACGTGGCCGCCCCCACGCCGTGCATGGCGGTGTAGGCGATGGTGACGTCTCGGGCCGAGGGCACCAGGCCGGCAGCGGAGGCGCCGGCCACGTAGGCAGCCACGACGTCGTCGCCCACCCGCACGATGTCGGGGTCGTCGGGGCCGGTGCGGGGCACCGCCGACACTCGCGACACCGCGGCCATGGCGGCGGCGATCTCGGCGTCGGTGGGTGCCACGATCTGGCGGCCGGTGCCGTCGTAGACCTTGTAGCCGTTGTCCTGCGGCGGGTTGTGGCTGGCGGTGACCATCACCCCGGCGTCGGCGCCGAGGTGGC
>CAZIVZ010000386.1:0-3623 GCA_964542495.1 uncultured Aquihabitans sp. | reverse complement strand
CATGATCGGCGCCTGGAACATCAGCGGGGCCCGGTTCGTGGCCACCCGTGATCTGAAGGCGCTGCGCTACCCGGCCGACTCGCCGGTGATCCCCGACCCCGCCATCGGCTCCTACCTCGCCATCTACTGGGTGCTCGCCGGCAAGTTCGGCCAGTGGATGCAATGGGGGAGCGAGCAGGTGAGGTGGCTCCACGAGCACGACCGGATGTTCACCGAGCGCGACCACGTCCACACCCTCATGTACAAGTTTCGCACCGAGTTCGAGGAGCCCGACGGGGTGCCGGTGGAGCTGGCGCTCGACCACCGCTCCCCCTACGTGGTGGTGGTGATCGGCGAGCCCGCCGCGGGCACCTCGCTCGACGACGTGGACGCCTGGTTCCGCAGCCGCCCCCTTCCCGGCGTGGTGGGTGCCGAGCTCACCGCCATCCCGCTCCCGGCCGACGCGGCCGAGGGGGTTCGGGCCGACTCCGCCGAGAACCGCTTCTGCCAGCTCTGGTTCGTCGACGACGACCTGCCCGCGATCTGGGACGAGCGGTTCGCGCCACTCGGGACGGCGTTCACCGACGCCGGCCTGGGCGAGCTGGTGCTGGTGGCCCCGTTCCGCGCCACCGTGCCGGGCACCGACACCTACACCGACGAGCTCTGGTAGCGGTCGGGCCGTCTCTCCGTTCTGAAGCCCAGGGCGGTCATGGATGACCGCTCCCAGCGACAGAACCGCCCGCAGGATCTGCGCAGAATCTGCGACTCGCTTCTGAAGCCCAGGGTGGTCATGGATGACCGCTCCCAGCTTCAGAATGGGACGGCCTCGTGGCACGCTGTACCTGTCGAGCTTCGGTGCGTCGTCGATCACCGAGGTCAGCGCCCTGGGCGACGTCCGCCAGATCGCCGTCGGCGGGTAGACGTCGTCCGGCTCACACCCCGCTCCCGCATCTGACGGGCCGTCAGGTGAAAGGTAGGATCGTCCCATGGAAGACAACTTCCCGAAGATCGTCTCGGTCGATGACCACGTCATCGAGCACGGCCGGGTCTGGCTCGACCGCCTGCCGAAGAAGTACCACGACGTCGGTCCCCGCACCGTCCAGGAGCGCGGCACCATGCAGTTCGTGGGCGGCTTGTTCAGCTACCAGCCCGACCCCGACGGCGAGCTGTGCGACTGGTGGCTCTACGAGGACAAGCGGATCCCCCAGACCCGGCTGTCGGCCGCCGCCGGCTTCTCGCGCGACGAGGTGAAGGTCACCGGCATCACCTACGAGGAGATGCGCAAGGGCTGCTGGGACCCGAAGGCCCGCCTCGAGGACATGGACGCCAACTGGACCGAGGCCCAGATGTGCTTCCCGTCCTTCCCGCGGTTCTGTGGGCAGACCTTCATGGAGGCGTCCGACAAGGAGCTGTCCGACCTCTGCGTCAAGGCCTACAACGACTGGATGGTCGAGGAGTGGTGCGGAGACTCCGGCGGCCGCCTCATCCCGCTCACGATCACCCACCTGTGGGACGCAGACCTCGCCGCCGCCGAGGTCCACCGCAACGCAGACCGGGGCGTGCGCGCCGTCTGCTTCAGCGAGATCCCGCCGTACCTCGGCCTCCCGTCGATCCACACCGACTACTGGGAGCCGTTCTTCCGGGCCTGCGCCGAGACCGGCACCGTCATCAACATGCACATCGGCTCGTCGTCGAAGATGCCCTCCACGTCGACCGACGCTCCTGCCGCAGTGGGCTCCACGCTCACGTTCGGCAACGCCATGAGCTCCATGGCCGACTGGCTGTTCTCGGGGTGGCTGGCCAAGCTCCCCACCCTCAAGCTGGCCTACAGCGAGGGCCAGATCGGCTGGATCCCCTACATCCTCGAGCGGGCCGACAAGGTCTGGGAGGAGAACCGGGCGTGGGGCGGGGTGTCCGACGCGGTCACCGAGCCGCCGAGCACCTACTACTTCCGCCAGATCTGGGGCTGCTTCTTCGACGACATGTACGGCCTCGACAACATCGAGAAGTGCGGCATCGACAACGTGTGCTTCGAGACCGACTACCCCCACTCCGACAGCACGTGGCCCAAGAGCCGCGAGGTGGCCGAGAAGATGATGGCCGGCCTCCCCGACGACGTGGTCCGCAAGCTGGTGCGCGGCAACGCCATCAAGCTCCTGGACCTCGATCTGGAGCCGTAGCCGGGCGGTGGACCTGCGCATCGTCGTGGGCGACATCACCCGCCTCCACGTCGACGCCGTCGTCAACGCCGCGAACCCGTCGCTGCTGGGCGGCGGCGGGGTCGACGGTGCCATCCACCGCGCCGCCGGTCCCGACCTCGTCGAGGCCTGCCGCCTGCTCCACGGCTGCTCCACGGGCGAGGCGAAGGTGACCGCCGGCTTCCGCCTGCCCGCCTCCTGGGTGATCCACACGGTCGGACCGGTGTGGGACGGGGGAGACGAGGGCGAGCCCGAGCTGCTGGCGCGGTGCTACCGCTCGTCGCTGGCGTGCGCCGACGAGGTGGGTGCATCCACCGTGGCCTTCCCCGCCATCTCCACCGGGGTCTACGGCTATCCGGCCGGGCCGGCGGCACGGATCGCGGTGGAGACGGTGTCGGTCACGCCCACGGCGGTCGACGAGGTCACGTTCGTCTGCTTCGGCGAACGAGCCGTGGCGAGCTACCTGGCCGCGTTCGACGCGCTCGGCCTCGCTGCTCCCGATGTGGAGCGGGTGTAGCGACCGGCGGCGGAAGTAGAACCCGTTACAGTTCCGGGCCGTGACTGACACGGACTACCGGCTGCTCATCGGCGGCGAGCAGGTCGACGCCGCCGGCGGCTACGACATCATCAACCCGGCCACCGAGCAGCGGGTGGGCATCGCGCCCGACGCCAGCGTCGACCAGGCCCAGGCCGCCTGCGCCGCGGCGCGGGAGGCGTTCGACGGCTGGGCCCGCACGCCCATGGAGGAGCGCTGCGCCCTCCTGGCCAGGGTGGCCGACGTGATCGACGCCCACGTCGACGAGCTCACGCCGATCGTGCAGGCCGAGACGGGCGCCACCCGGCGGGTGGCCAAGCCGCTCCAGGTGGCTCAGGCGGGCGCCCGGTTCCGTCGCTACTCCCAGGTGGAGAGCAACCTGGTGCCGCTGCCGCCGGCGATCATGCCGTCGACGCCCCTGGCCCCTGGCGGGATCATCGGCGCCGTGGAGCACCGTGCCCCCGTGGGCGTGGTGGCGGCCCTCGCCGCGTACAACTTCCCCGTCACCAACATGGCCGGGAAGATGGCTCCCGCGCTGGCCATGGGCAACACGCTCGTGGTGAAGCCCCCGGTGCAGGACCCGCTCGGCGTCATCCGCATGTGCGAGCTCTTCGAGGAGGCGGGCTTCCCGCCGGGCGTGGTCAACGTGGTGTCGGCCAGCACCGTGGAGGCTGCCGAGGCCATCACCACGTCGCCCGAGGTCGACATGATCTCCTTCACCGGGTCCACCGGCGTGGGTTGTCGCATCGCCGAGGTGGCGGGCAAGCAGATGAAGCGCCTGCTGCTCGAGCTCGGCGGCAAGGGGGCAGCGATCGTGTTCGACGACGCCGACCTGGCCAACGTGATCGCCAACGTCAGCAGCACCTGGACCTTCCCCTCGGGCCAGATCTGCACGTCGCCCACCCGGGCGG
>CAZIVZ010000385.1:2402-3628 GCA_964542495.1 uncultured Aquihabitans sp. | reverse complement strand
CTCGCGAACGGGTTCGTCAACCACAACACCGAGTGCCGGCTCGCCCCCATCGCCATGGACATGCTGGCGGGGATCGAGGAGGACACGGTCCACTTCGTCGACAACTACTCCGGCGAGTTCCGCGAGCCCGTCCTGCTTCCGTCGCGGTTCCCCAACCTGCTGGTCAACGGCAGCCAGGGCATCGCCGTGGGCATGGCCACCAACATCCCGCCGCACAACCTGGGCGAGATCGTCGACGCCACCGTGCACCTGATCGACAACCCCGACGCCACCCCCGACGACCTCATGGAGTTCGTGAAGGGTCCCGACTTCCCCACCGGCGCCCTGATCATGGGCCGGGCGGGGATCATGGACGCGTACCGCACCGGTCGGGGCACCATCCGCATGCGGGCCGTGGCCGAGATCGAGGAGTCGTCGCGCGGCGGCGACAAGATCGTGATCTCCCAGCTGCCCTACCAGGTGGGCCCCAACGCGGTGCTCTCCAAGATCAAGGAGCTCGTGGCCACCAAGGAGATCGAGGGGATCTCCGACGCCAACGAGGAGTCGGCGGGCAACGACACCCGCATCGTGATCACCCTCAAGCGCGACGCCCCGGCCCTGGTGATCCTCAACAACCTCTACAAGCGCACCCCGATGCAGACCTCGTTCTCGGTGAACACCGTGGCGCTGGTCGACGGTGTGCCCCGCACCCTCAACCTGCGCCAGCTGCTCGTCCACTACCTCGAGCACCAGGTGGAGGTCATCACCCGCCGCACCGAGCACCGGCTCGACAAGGCACGCGCCCGAGCCCACATCGTCGAGGGCCTCATCAAGGCGCTCGACCTCATCGACGCCATCATCGCCACCATCCGGGCCTCGGAGGACAAGGCGGGCGCCCGCGACGCGCTGCAGGGCGCCCCGTTCGAGTTCAGCGAGACCCAGGCCGAGTACATCCTCGACATGCAGCTGCACCGCCTCACCCGGCTGGGTCGGGCCCAGCTCGAGGAGGAGATGGCCGAGCTGCGCCGCCGCATCGCCGAGTACGAGGCGATCCTCGGTGACCGCACCGTGCTGATGGCGGTGATCAAGGACGAGCTCGGCGAGATCCGGGGCAAGTACGCCACCGACCGCCTGTCCAAGGTCACCTACGACATCGGCGACATCGACATCGAGGACCTCATCGACGACGAGGACCTCGTGGTCACCATGTCGGCCAAGGGCTACGTGAAGACGGTGGCCGCCGACAC
>CAZIVZ010000385.1:0-2302 GCA_964542495.1 uncultured Aquihabitans sp. | reverse complement strand
ACCTCGTGGTCACCATGTCGGCCAAGGGCTACGTGAAGACGGTGGCCGCCGACACGTACAAGAGCCAGGGGCGCGGCGGCCGGGGCGTCTCGGGGGGCAAGCTGCGCGACGAGGACTACATCGCCCACATCCTCACCACCACCGCGCACGCGTACCTGTTGTTCTTCTCCAACCTGGGTCGGGTGTACCGCCTCAAGGCCCACGAGATCCCCATGAAGGAGCGCACGGCTCGGGGCACCGCCATCGTCAACCTGCTGCCGTTGCAGCCGGGCGAGCAGATCCGCACCATCATCGACACCCGGGACTACGAGACGAACCAGTACCTCTTCTTCGCCACGCGCAACGGGCAGGTGAAGAAGACGCGGTTCAGCGAGTACGACTCGTCGCTGCGCGCCGGGCTCATCGCCATCAACCTGCGCGACGGCGACGAGCTGGTGAAGGTCATCCCCGTCAACGACGCCGACGAGATCTTCATGGTGAGCCGCAGCGGCATGACCATCCGGTTCACGCAGGACGACGTCCGGCCCATGGGCCGCTCCACCGCCGGCGTGCGCGGCATGAAGATGAAGCCGGGCGACGAGGTGGTGTCGTGCGACGTCGCCCGAGACGACACGGCGATCCTGATCGTGACCGACGGCGGGTACGGCAAGCGGACCCAGCTCGACAAGTTCAACCTCCAGGGCCGCGGCGGCCAGGGCGTCCGGGGCATCAAGCTCACGGCCAAGAAGGGCTTCGTCGTGTCGGCGTTCATGGTGGCGCTCGACGACGAGATCTTCGCGGTGGCTTCCGACGGCGTGGTCACCCGGATGCGGGCCGGCGACATCTCCTCCCAGGGCCGAGACGCCACCGGCGTCCGCGTCATGAACGTCGAGGGCGACCGGGCCGTGGCCGCGGTGGCTCCGGTGCTCACCGCCGGCGACGACGACGTCGACTGACCGTGATCGGGCGGCGCTGCCCTCGGGGTTGCGCCGCCCTCACCCGCCTTCCCCTGCACCCGCTACCGGCGCCGTGTCGCGCCGCGGACCAGGAGGTCGAGCCCAATGGGGACGTCCCACATCCATCGCGCCCAGGAAGGTCAGGCCGTGCCACTCGTGGTCGTCGCGCTCCTGCTGGCGGCGCTCGCGGGAGCCGGTCTGGTCCGCGTCGCTGTTGCTTCCGCGGAGCGTGCCGCCACGCAGGCCGCTGCCGACGCCTCCGCACTGGCCGGGGCGAACGACGGCCGGGCGGCGGCGGACCGCCTGGCCCGGCGCAACGGGGCCGTGCTGATCGCCTACGAGGAGGTCGATCTCGACGTCGTGGTCACCGTGCGTCGGGGCCGCTTCAGCGCGCACGCCCGGGCCCGCTGGACGGCCACGCCTGCCGACTGGAGATCGGGCGGGGGCCGGGGGCCGCGTCGCGTCCCGTAGGCTGTCGCCCGTGTCCGCAGAGCGACCCGGCAGCACCGGGCCCGATGCTGCCGAGCCCTACGCGCCGGCACCCGACCCCCGTGCGGCGCGCCGCCCCCGCGGACCGAAGCGAACACCTCGTCCGCAACCCATGGTGCCACCACTCGCTGCGACTGCGGTGAACCCCAACGGTGGCGACCGCGCGCCGTCGGGCAACGGGTCGGCCCCGCCCGGTTTCGTGGCCGCTGCGTCCACCGCCGCCGTCACGGCGACCGCCACCGCTACAGCCACCGACACGACCGTGGTGCCCACCGTCGCCGCGCCCGGATCGTTCGTGCCGGTCACCGCCACCCCCTCCACCCCCTCCACCGCCACCCGACCCGCCCCGGTCGCTCGCCCCGTTCCCACGGGCCGGCGCGGCCGTCGGGTCAAGCGCGTGGTCCGACGGGTCGAGCTCTGGTCCGTGCTCAAGCTCTCGCTGGTCCTCTACACCTGCCTCTACGTGGCGGTGCTGGCCACGCTCGCCCTGGTGTGGGGCCTTGCCTACTCGAGCGGGCAGATCGAGAACCTCCAGGACTTCCTGGCCGACGTCGGGCTGGAGAACTACCGCTTCTACGGCGACCAGATGTTCCGGGCTTGCGCGGCCATCGGTGCGGTGGGCGTGCTCGCCGGCACCGTGGTCACCGTGCTCACCGCAGCGCTGGTCAACATCATCAGCGAGACCACCGGTGGCATCCGGCTGGTGGTGATCGAGGAGGACGTGGCTCCCCCTCGGTGAGGTGCTCGCTCGGTGGAACGGTTCGCATCCCCCGCCCGCGAGCCGCTACCGTCGGCACCCGCTCGGGGCTATAGCTCAGTTGGTTAGAGCGCACCCCTGATAAGGGTGAGGTCGCTGGTTCGATTCCAGCTAGCCCCAC
>CAZIVZ010000384.1:0-3632 GCA_964542495.1 uncultured Aquihabitans sp. | reverse complement strand
GATCGACGAGTGGCCCGCGCAAGGTGCCGACTGCGTTCTTGACCGACCGGTCAAGTTCGGGGGTACGATCGCCCCATGAGCGAGGTCGTGATCGTCGAAGCCGTCCGCACCCCCGTCGGGAAGCGCAACGGTGGCCTGTCCACCCTCCACTCCGCCGACACGCTGGCCGCGGTGCAACGAGCCGTGGTCGAGCGCTCGGGCATCGACCCCGCCGCGGTCGAGCAGGTGGTCGCCGGCTGCGTCAGCCAGATCGGCGAGCAGGCGTTCAACGTGGGGCGCACCGCCTGGCTGGCCGCCGGGTTGCCCCTCGAGGTGGCCACCACCACCGTCGACACCCAGTGCGGGTCGTCGCAGCAGGCCACCGGCGTGGCCACCGCCCTCGTGGGCAGCGGCGTGGTCGACGTGGCCCTCGCCTGCGGCGTGGAGGCCATGAGCCGGGTGCCGATCGGCTCCAACGCCAAGGGCGACTACGGCCGCCCCATCCCCAAGTCGTACTTCGCCCGCTACGAGTTCACCTCGCAGTTCGAGGGTGCCGAGCGAATCGCGGAGCGGTGGGGCATCACCCGCGACGACGCCGACGAGCTCGGTTTCCGCTCTCAGCAACTTGCCGCGCAGGCGTGGGCGGAGGACCGATTCGGGACCCAGGTCGTGGCGGTCGAGGCCCCCGACGTGGACGAGGACGGCAAGCCCACCGACACCACCCACACGGTCAGCCGAGACGAGGGCCTGCGCGAGACCACCCGCGAGAAGCTGGCGGCCCTCAAGCCGGTGGCACGCGAGGACGGGGTGCACACCGCCGGCTCGGCGTCGCAGATCTCCGACGGCGCTGCCGCCCTGCTGATGACCACGGCCGACAAGGCCGCTGAGCTCGGCCTCACGCCGCGCGCCCGCGTGGTCGACACCTGCCTGGTCGGCGTCGATCCCGTCCTCATGCTCACCGGTCCCATCGACGCCACCCGCCGGCTGCTCGACCGCACCGGCCTGACCATCGACGACATCGACACCTTCGAGATCAACGAGGCCTTCGCCTCCGTGGTCCTGGCGTGGGCCAAAGAGCTCGAGGTCCCGATGGAGAAGGTCAACCCCAACGGCGGCGCCATCGCCCTGGGACACCCGCTCGGCGGCACGGGTGCCGTCCTGCTCACCAAGGCCCTTCACGAGCTCGAGCGCACCGGCGGGCGCTATGGCCTGGTGAGCATGTGCTGCGGTGGCGGCCTCGGCACCGGCACCGTCATCGAGCGGCTCTGACCGGAGCTGTCATCCCCTGCTCGTAGGCTGCGAGCGCACCCCGGGGTGCGCTCGCGGTTCGCGCCGCCACCGATCCCTCGACCTGGGAGGCTGTCGTGCGCACCCGGCTGGCCCTACCGCTGCTGCTCGCTCTCATCCTCGCCCCCGTCGCGTCCGCAACGGCGTGCACCCGCCCGGCCCGGCCGGTGGTGGTCACGGTGCCCGGCACCTCGGCGCGCGGCGTGGTCGCCACCGTGTCCCACGTGGTCGACGGCGACACGGTCGACCTCACCCTCGCCGGCGGGGCCACCGAGCGGGCCCGCCTCCTCGGGATCGACACCCCCGAGACGGTCAAGCCCGACACGCCGATCGAGTGCTTCGGGCCGGAGGCCTCAGGGCGCACCAAGGCCCTCCTCCCGGAGCGCACGCAGGTGGTGGTCCAGCGCGACCAGGAGGCCCGAGACCGCTACGGCCGCCTTCTCGTGTACCTGTGGCGGCGAGACGACGGCCTGTTCGTCAACCACGCGCTGGTGGCCGACGGCTACGCCCGGACCCTGTCGATCGCCCCCAACCGGGCCCACGCCGCCGACCTGGCCGCGGCCGCCGCCGCGGCACGAGCGAGCGGCGCCGGGCTGTGGGCCGCCTGCCCGGCCGAGACGAACCCCGAGGGTGGCCCAGACGGGTGAGGTCGGCGGTAGCGTTCGGCCCGTGAGGCCCGAACCATGACCGAGCTCGCCGAGCGCCTCGGCCACCCCGCCGACGCCAGGCTGGTGATCGTCAACGCCGACGAGCTGGGCTTGAGCTACGCCACCAACGCCGGGGCCTACGACTCGCTCCGCAACGGGCTGGCCACCAGCGCCACGATCATGGTGCCCGCCCCTTGGGCGCGCGACGCGGCGTTCCGGTACCGGGGAGACGACGTGGGCGTGCACCTCACCCTCAACGCCGACCACGACCGCTACCGCTGGGGACCCATCACCCACGCCCCCTCCCTGCTCGACGGCGACGGCGGCTTCCCGCGCACCGTCGACGACCTGTGGGACCACGCCGACCTCGACGAGACCCGGCGAGAGCTCCGGGCCCAGATCGAGCGGGCCATCCTCTGGGGCTTCGACATCAGCCACCTCGATTCCCACCTCGGCGTGCTCGCCCGCCGGCCTGAGTTCTTCGACCTCTACCTCGACCTCGCCATCGAGTTCGTCCTGCCCGTGCGGCTCTCGAGCGCCGACACCGAGCGGGCGGTGGGGTTCCCGTTCCGGAGCCTGGCCGCCGAGGAGGGCGTGGTCTTCCCGGACCACCACGTCGCCACACCGGGCGTGGGCGCACGTCGGGTGGTCGAGGCCGCCGTGGACGACCTGGCTCCCGGCGTCACCGAGCTCCACCTCCACCCCGCCATCGACTCGCCCGAGCAGCGGGCCTTCGACCCGTGCTGGTCCCAGCGTGTCGACGACCACCACCTGCTCTGCTTCGACACCGAGCTCCCGGACCTCCTGCGCCGAGCGGGCGTGATCCTGATCGGCTACCGAGAGCTGCGGGACCTCCAGCGAACCGCCTGACCCGGGGCCTCAGCTCAGCCCTCGGTGGTCGCCGCCACCTCGCCCCAGGCCGGCGCCTGGAGCACCGACAGCAGGGCGAGCAGCGGCCCCGTGCGACCCGCGGTCTTGATGCGGCCCTGCATGAACGCGGCGTTGGCGTCGAGGCGACCCTCGGCGATGGCCAGGCCCTCGGTGTACGGCGTCGCGAGGGTGGCGTCGGGATCGTCGACCGAACCGAGGCCGTGCTCGGTCACCCGACCGTCGACCAGGCGCGTGACGTAGCGGACCTCGCCGTCGGGACCACCCGACACCACGTGCTGCACCAAGGCTGAGACGCCGGGACGCTCGGGCAGGTCGGCACCGGCGGCGAGACCCAGGGCGAACCACTCGGGGCTGAGGTAGCACGCCATCAGCGGAGCCCGGCGAAGAGGTCGGTCTCGGGCACGGTGGACGGCACCCGGCTGTGGGCCAGCTGGTAGTCCTCCCACGGATACAGCTCGGCCACCACGTGGTCGGGCAGGCCGAACCAGAACGGCGACGTCGGGTCGATCTGGGTGGCGTGCGCCTTCAGGGCCCCGCTGCGGGCGGGGTAGAACTCGCGGACATCGATCTGGGTGGTGATGCGGTGGTCCTGGGACGGACGATCGAACCAGCGCTGGTCGAACGGGGACTCCAGGCCGGCGTCGAGGAAGCCCTGGTGCATGGCCGTGAAGCGGGCCCGTGACCATGTGGAGTAGTAGAGCTTCGACGGGGTCCAGGGATCCCCGGCCTCGGGGTAGCGGTCCGGATCCCCTGCCGCGTCCCACGCCACGATCGAGATGTCGTGCACGCGGAGGTGGTCGGGGTGGGGGTAGCCCTCCTGGTCGTCGC
>CAZIVZ010000383.1:0-3639 GCA_964542495.1 uncultured Aquihabitans sp. | reverse complement strand
ACTGGCACGACGTGCTCGGCCCGGCCGAGCTCACCGAGGTGGACGACGAGGTGCTGGCCTGGGCGGTGCAGTCGGTCGGCACCCTCCCCGTGCTCGACGGCACCGACCTGCCCGACGAGGTCGCCCCCGCCGCGGCCCGAGCGGTGACCGCCCTGGTGGTGCACGGCGTGGTGACCTCGGCCACCCTGGCCCGGGCTGCGTCCCTGGCCGACCGGGTGACCGGGGCGCGGCCTCGCCGGCCGGCGGCCACCCTGGGCGACCTCGCCGCCGTGGTGGCCGGGCTGCCGCTCACCCTGCCGTCGCTGGCGGTCGGGTCGGTGCTCAGCGCCGTCAGGCGGCTGGCCCCGCCGCCGGCGCACGTCGAGGTCGGGCCCGAGCCCAA
Source organism: uncultured Aquihabitans sp. (assembly GCA_964542495.1). Taxonomy (GTDB): domain Bacteria; phylum Actinomycetota; class Acidimicrobiia; order Acidimicrobiales; family Iamiaceae; genus Aquihabitans. The sequence goes on along the minus strand of CAZIVZ010000383.1, from coordinate 3,257 downwards.
CCTGCTCACCCAGCTCCTCGCCGAGACCCTGCCCACCTGGCTGGGCAGCGCGTGGGGGCGCACCCTGGTTGCCGGGCTCCCCGTCGAAGTGCCGGTCGCGGTGCGGTCCGGTCTGACCGGCGCCACGGTGCGGGTGGGGCGGGGGCGGGTGCAGGTGGCCAACGGCATCGACGGCGACGTCTGGGCGCTGTTCGACGGGGAGATCGACGCCCTGCTCCGCGCCGGCTCGCACAGCCTCACCCGCGAGCTGCGCGCCGCCCACCTCCGGCGCTGACGAGGCGTTTGAGCGGTCAGACCACGCGCACGGTGCCGCCCCGACGGGCGTCGCCAGCGCCGCCGCGCCCCGGCTCCACCGCGTGAACCCCGCCGAAGTACATGCTGCGATCGGGCCACTCGTTGACCGGCCCGACCTCGCGCAGCGCGGCCACCACGTTCGGCGGGAGCCCGGGCTCCACCTCGAGGTGGTCCTCGTCCCAGTGGATGCGGGGCGCGTCGACGGCATCGGCCAGGGGCGTGCGGTGGTCGATGGTGGCCACCAGCACCTGGAGCAGGGCGGAGCGGATCCGCTTCGAGCCGCCGCTGCCGAGGGCCAGGTCCACCTGGTCGCCGCCGGGGCCCAGCACGAACGTGGGCGACATCATCGACGACACGCGCTGGCCCGGCGGTGCGGCGTGGAAGCCGTCGGGGTGGAGGTCGTCCTCGCCCAGCATGTTGTTGCAGGCGATGCCGGTGCCATCGATCACGTCGCCCGAGCACTCGCCGTTCGACGTGGTCATGGCGGCCACGTTCCCGTCGACGTCGGCCACCGTGACGTGGGTGGTGCCCCGGTCGACCTGGGGGCGGGCCGACGGATCGTCGCCCAGGTCGCCGGCGAGCGCGGCGGTCACCTCGGGGTGGCCGGCCTGGCGGTCGGCATCGACGCCGGCCATGGTGGCGGTGAGGAGGGCGGCGAGCTCGGGTGACCCGGCCGCAGGAAGCGGGCCGTGGCGGTGGAGCCGCCGGAGCGCCACCCCGAGGAGGGCCCCGCCGAAGGTGGGCGGTGGGTTCGTGAGCAGGGTGCGGTTGCGATAGCGGACCCGGAGCGGCTCGCGCTCGATCACCTGGTAGGACGCGAGATCCTCGAGGGTGAGCAGGCCCCCGCCGGCATGGAGCTGGTCGACGAGGTGACGGGCCAGGTCGCCCTCGTAGAACGTGGCGGTGGGGTCCGAGCCGAGCCGGTGGAGGAACGCTCCCAGATCGGGGTTGTGGAGCAGTTCGCCCTCGGTCACCAGCCGGCCCTGGGGCAGGAAGATGGCTCGGCTGGAGGCGGTGCGGGCGAGGATCGGCTCCAGCAGGGCCAGGTCGTGGGCCTGGGTGGCCGACACGGGCACGCCATCGGTGGCCAGGCGCGCGGCAGGTGCCACCACGTCGGCCAGCGGGAGGCGACCCAGCCGGTGGTGGACGTGGAGGTAGCCGGCGAGCACGCCGGGCACCGCGACCGATCCGGGCCCGCAGTGGAAGCGCTGGGTAGCGGCGGCGAAGGTGACGGCCACCTCCTCGAAGACCGGCTCCGGCGCGCGGCCCGGACGACCCCGCCCGGGCGTGTCCACGAAGAAGTCGAACAGCACGTCGGGTCGTCCGGCGGGCCGGGCGAGGAGGAAGCCACCTCCCGCCAGGCTGGTGAAGCCCGGTTCGCAGACCGACGAGGCGAACCCGGCGGCGATGGCGGCGTCGAACGCGTTGCCGCCGGCGTCGAGCATGGTGGCCGCCGCATCGGCCGCCGCTGGGTGACCAGCGGCGACGATGCCGCGTCGGGGGAGGGCGGTGGGCACGGCGAGCGATGGTAGGGGCGGATGGTGGTCCGCCCCCACCTCACTCGGCGAGTCGATCTCCGGCTACTCGGTGACCTTCGCGTTGATCGCCGCGGCCACGATGGTCGCGAAGTTCGCCATGCCCTTGGCGTTGGGGTGCACCGGGGCGGCCACCGAGGTGGGGATGATCCCCTCCACCCACTTGTTGCTGGTGCTGGCGCAGAAGTCGTGCCCGGCGCTGGGCCCGTACAGGTCGATGTAGTTCACCCCGGCGGCGGCCGCCCGGGCCGCGATCATGGCGTTGAGCTCCACCGTCTTGGCCCGCAGGTACGGCACGTCCTTGGCGAGCAGCGGCACCAGCGGGTAGCAGCCGTTGCCGGACTGGGGCACGAGCGTGGGGTAGCCCACCAGGAACACGTGGGCCTGCGGGGCCTTGCGCTCGATCTCGGCCACCACCGCGTCGATCTTCGCCGCGGTGGCGTTGATCTTCTCGCTCAGCTCGTCGCGCCCGTCGTGCACGTACTCGGCCTTGCAGCCGTCGCCGAAGGGGTTCTGGAGGGCGCAGGTCTTGATGATGTCGCTGAAGCCGATGTCGTTGCCGCCGATCTGGAGCGTCACGACCTTGGCGGCACCGTCGACCACCGAGAGCTGGGCGGGGTTGGGGCCGGGGTCGACGCCCTGCGCGTTCCACATGTCCCGGGTCTGGGCGCCGCTGCAGCTCATGTCCCGGAAGCCGGTGACGCGGATGTTGGGCTTGGTGAGCGCCGGCCAGTTCCGGTTGGACCGCAGGCAGCCGAGCGGCTCACCGTTCTGGTCGGTGATCAGCGGGCCCGACGTGTAGCTGTCGCCGAGCGAGATGTAGTTGGTGCCGGGCTCGCAGCCCGTGAGGCCGCCGATGGCGACGATGGCCACCATGGCCACGCCCACACCGACCAGTCGGGTCCCCTGGCGTCGACGCATCGCTCTCCCCTGATGTCCTGCGACACCCCCACCGGGCCCCGCTGAGGGCACGGTACTACCGGCTCGGGCCGTGCGGAGGTAAACCTCCGGGGCCGCTGGTGCGAGTGGTGGGCGTGCAGAGCAGCGGAGCGGAGGAGCAGCCGGTGACGGATCCGGGGTGGCAGACCGACGGGGGCGGGGCGACGCCGCTCGCCGTCGTGCGACCTCGGCCCACCGCCGCGTTCGATGAGCTCTACCGGTCCGAGTGGGCCGGCCTGGTGGCCCTGGCCTGGTCGCTCACCGGCACGTGGTCGGTGGCCGAGGAGCTGGTGCAGGACGCCTTCGCCGACGCGTACCGGGGCTGGGACCGGGTGGGCGGGCTCGACCGCCCCGGTGCCTGGCTGCGGCGTGCCGTGGTGAACCGGTCCGCTTCGCACCACCGGCACCGTCAGGTGGAGGACCGGGGCCTGGCTCGGCTGGACGGGCGCGAGCGGGCCGGAGGCGGAGCCGCCGCGGACCCCACCGGCG
>CAZIVZ010000382.1:0-3648 GCA_964542495.1 uncultured Aquihabitans sp. | reverse complement strand
CCTCCACGCCCGCTTCGACGCGGTCCTGATGGACGTGATGATGCCGGACATGGACGGCTACGAGGCCACCGGCAAGATCCGGGAGAACGAGGCCGCCCTCGGCACGTCGCCGGTCCCGGTGATCGGCCTCAGCGCCCGCGCCATGGCCGGCGACCGCGAGATCGCGCTGGCGGCCGGCATGGACGACTACCTCACCAAGCCGCTGCGCATCAACGAGCTCGAGGCCACGTTGGCCCGCTGGATCCCCCAGCCGGCCGACGCCACCTCCTGATCCGGCGCCCTCCGCCGGCGCGGGCGGCGGAGGGCGCCGGCAGTCAGGCGAGGCGGGGCGACCACGCCATCGACATGGCGAGGGCGGCCGTGAGCGCGAGCGCCGCCGCCGCGACGAGGGGGACGGTGAGCTCCACCTGCGCGGTCACGGTGCTGATCTGGGTGGTGATCTGGTCGTACACGTCCGACAGGGCACCGGCGCTGGTGGCCTCGTAGGTCGTGCCGCCCGTGGCCTCGGCCAGGGCGGCCATGGCGGCCGGGTCCGAGGGCACCGGCGACGCGTCGGGCCCGGAGCCGAGCACCCCGTCGGGGGTGCCGTAGGCCACGGTGAAGATCGGGACCTCGCGCTCGGCGGCCTGAGCCGCCACCTCGTCGAGGGTGGCGCCCTCGGTCGAGTAGCCGTCGGTGAGCAACACGATGGCCTGGTAGGCCCCATCGTCGGAGGTGACCACGGCGTCGGGGTCGCCGGCCCCCTCGAGGGCGTCGAGGGCGGCCAGCACCGCGTCACCCGTGGCGGTCGCGCCGCCCGGCTCGAGCTGGTCGAGGCTGGCGGTGAGCGTGTCGCGGTCCGTGGTGGGGGGAACCACGAGCGAGGCGGTGGACCCGAAGGTGACCAGCCCGATTCGGTACCCCTCGGGGGCGTCGGCCACGAAGTCCTGGGCGGCGTCGACCGCCACCTCCAGCCGGTTCGGCTCGATGTCGGTGGCCCGCATCGACGACGAGGTGTCCAGGGCCAGCACGATCACGGCGTCGTCGCGGGGCTGCTGCTGGGCCTGGGCCGGGCGGGCGAGGCCCAGCACGAGGCCGACCAGGGCCAGGAGCAGCGTCGCCGCCGTCAGGTGACGGCGCCAACCGGCGGAACGAGGGGCCACCGCCATCACGAGGCCGAGGTCGGGGTGGCGCACGGCATCGGGACGGCGCCGATGGGCGACGACGGCGTAGGCCACCACCGCACCGCCGAGCAGGGCGAGGAGCCAGAGCCAGTGGGGGGCGAGGAGGGTCATGTCGGTTCCGATCCTGGGCGCGAGGCGGTGGCGAGGAGGTGTGGCTGCGGTCGGGCGTTCACAGCACCCGACCGTTCGTGGCGAGGCCGAGGGCGCCGGCCGCCAGCAGCGCCACCACCGCGAGCCCCACGAAGGTCCGGGTGACCTCACGCTGCTCGGTGGTGGTCCCCACCGCGGTGGAGATGTCGGCGTAGACGTCGCCGAGCTCGGCGGCGCTGGTGGCCTCGAACGAGCGGGCGCCGGTGGCCTCGGCCACCGCCCGCATGGTCTCGGGGTCGGCGGGGACCCGGACGGTCTCCCCGTCGAGGGTGACGGTCCCCTCCGGTGTGCCGAAGGAGATGGTGGTGACCGGCACCCCCACCTCGGCCGCCCCGGCGGCGGCCGAGGTGGCGCTGCGCCCCACGGTGGTGGCGCCGTCGGACAGGAGCACGATCGACGCCGGCAGGTCCTCCCCCGACGCCAGCAGCGACGGCGACAGGGCCGCTTCGACTGCGGCCAGGGACGTGGCGATGCCCTCGCCCGCCGCGGTCCCGGGGCCCTCGGTCAGGTTCCCGATGGCGGACACCACGGCGTCGCGGTCGGTGGTGGGCGCCACCGCCAGGCGTGCGGTGCCGTCGAACGCCACCAGCCCGACGTGCAGGCCCTCGGGGAGCCCCTCCACGAAGTCGGTGGCGCCGGCGATGGCGGCATCGAGGCGGGAGGGCGCGATGTCGGTCGCGGACATGGACGCCGACACGTCCACGGCCAGCACCACCACCCCCTGCTCGCGAGGCACCGCCTCGGCGCGGGTGGGTTGGGCCACGGCCACGATCAGCCCGGCGAGGGCCACCATGGCCAGCACCGGTCCGGCGTGGCGGGCGGGGCCGCGTCGCATCGCCGGGCGCAGCGCGGCCTGTCGGGCGGGATCGGCGTAGCGGGCGGACGCGGCGCGGTTGCGGAGCTGGACCGCCACGTAGGCGCCGGCCACGGCGACCACGCCGACGAGCAGGACGAGTCGGTACGGGTGCAGGAAGCTCATCGGCGCCTTCTCCTGGCGGTCACGTAGGCCACGACGGCGCGCAGCCAGTCGCCGTCGGTGGACACCTCGAGGTGGCTGGCCCGCGAGGTGCGCAGCCGCTCGTCGATCGCCCGGCGACGTGCGGCCGCCGCCTCGGCGTAGCGCTCGCGGAACCGGCGGCTCGAGGTCTGGACCTCGTGGAGGCGACCGGTCTCGGGGTCGACGAGGGCGAGGACCCCCACCGGCGGCAGGTCGTCTTCACGGGGGTCGGTGAGCCGGGCCACCACGACGTCGTGGCGCTGGCCGAGGATCCGCATCTCGCGAGGCCAGTCCGACGGGTCGAGCAGGTCCGACACCACCACCACGAGGCCGCCGCGGGTGCCCAGATGGTGCACGCGCCGCAAAGCGGCGGCGAGCGACGGCTGGCCGCCGGCATCCCGGGGGCGGTCGTGCAGGCGACCGACGAGCTCGATGAGCGTGGCCCGGCCGGCACGAGGTGGCACGACGCGGGCCCCCTCGGCGTCGAACACCACGGCACCGGTGCGGTTGCCGGGTCGGGCGGTGAGCAGGCCGAACGCGGCCACCAGGGCAACGGCGAGGTCGCGCTTCTCGCACGACGCTGTGCCGTAGTCGAGGCTGGCGCTGCCGTCGATCACGAACCAGGTCTCGAGCTCGCGCTCGGCCACGGTGTCGCGCACGTGGACGTCGCCGCTGCGGGCGGTCAGGTTCCAGTCGATGCGGCGCACGTCGTCGCCGGGCTCGTAGGGCCGCCCCTCGCCGGCCTCGCTGCCCGGACCGGGCAGGGCGCCCTGGTGGTCGCCGTGCAGGAGCCCGTCGAGCTTGCGGCCAATGGTGATCTCGAGCTGGCGCAGCAGGGCCTCGCGCGAGGCCACCGTGGCGACCGGTGTGGAGGGGGCGGAGGCGCTCATGCCGCCGTGCTCGCCCGGGCCGGTTCCACCACCGGGCCGTCCTGGCTCGGCGACACGCGGGGCGCCACCACCGTGGACAGGACGCGCGTCACCACGTCCTCCACCTCCACGCCGTCGGCGAGGGCGTCGTAGGAGAGCAGCAGGCGGTGGCGCAGCACGTCGGGGGCGACGTCGAACACGTCCTGGGGAAGCACGTAGCGCCGGCCCCGGATGAGGGCGAGCGCCCGTCCGGCAGCCACCAGGCCCAGGGTGGCGCGGGGGCTGACGCCGTGGCCGATCAGCGGTGTCAGCTCGGGAAGACCGTGCTCGGCAGGCTGGCGGGTGGCCAGTACCAGGCGCACGGCGTAGTCGAGCACGGCGTCGTGCAGGAAGACGTCGTCGGCCGCCTTCTGGAGGGCCACCAGGCGGCCGTGGCCGAGCACGGCGCGCGCCGTGGGCCGGTCCGTCG
>CAZIVZ010000381.1:0-3649 GCA_964542495.1 uncultured Aquihabitans sp. | reverse complement strand
CGTCGGCCAGCACCACCTTGGCGTCGCCGCCGACCTCGATGAGGCTGGCCAGCTTGAGCAGCTGGCCCAGCCGGATGCTGTCGTCCCGGATGGGGACGTCGTCCACGCTCAGCCACCACCGAGGGTGGTGTCGGACGCTCCCTCGGTGTCGTCGTCGGATCCGGTGGAGGCCGTCGCCGCCTTCACGGCCTGGCCCGACCCCGAGGAGCCGTCGGCGTCGTCGAGACCGTAGCGGTCGCGCACGGCGCTGCCGACGCAGCCGCCGTCGTTGTCGCCCGAGGACTCACCGAGCGCCTTGTCGAGGATCGGGCTGGCTGCGCTGAACACGCCCCAGGGGCTCTCGCAACCGGGCACGACCCAGGCGTGGCTCATCCACGCCTTGGACCCACCGGACTTGCGACCTCCGCGAGCGGCGCACTCCTCCTCGGTGAGGGTGCTGTCGCCGATCACGCCACCGGGTCCCACGCAGAGGCCGATGTGACGGTGACCGTGGTCGTTGTAGCCGGTGAAGCCCTGGGTGGGCTCGGCCGAGCCGTCCTGGATGAGGTAGTAGCTGAGGCCCACCACGTGGGCGTCGGCGTCGTCGCCGTCGTAGAGGATCATCTCGGGCTTCTTCAGCTCGAACTCCCCGTCGACGTAGCCGAAGTTCATGTAGTGGGCGGCGATGCCGGGCACGTAGGAGGTCACGCGGACCCAGCCGGCGTCCATGGCGTCCTGGGCCGTGGGGTAGGTCATGGCGACCTCGCGCGCCACCGCCAGCTCGTCGGCCAGCTTCTTGCAGTCCTTCTTGCTGGTGAGCGCCACCCACGGCTGGGGGCCCACGTGGCCACCGTGGCCGCCGGTGTCGTCGGTGGCGGTGGCGCTGTGGGAGTGCGCGGTGAGGAAGGCCGTGCTCTTCAGCCACCACAGCCAGGCGCCGTAGTCGTCGTCGGATGCTTCGCCGAGGCGGATGACGAGCTGGGCGGCGGCACCCTCGCCCTGGCCGGATGTGGAGGTGGCGGCAACCAGGCCGTCGAGCGCCTTGGTGCCGCGGCCCCCGGTGGGGTCGGGCTCGGTGGTGGTCGTGGACACCGCGGGCATGGCCGCGGCGGCGCCATGGCTGTGACCGTCGGCGCTGGTGGCCGCAGCGCCGGTGGCGGTCTCGGCCACCATCGCGCCGCCCTGGTAGGTGTCGATGCCGAGGTAGTCGGCCTCCTTCCAGTACGACGGGTCGTTGAACTGGCGGTCGCAGCGCTTGGCATCGATGTCCGCCTTGAGGGCGGCCTGGGCGGTGAGGGCCGGGGTGGTCGTGCCGTGGCCGTGGCTCGCCGCCTCGCTGGAGCTGATGACCGTCGTGGCGAGGCCGAGCGCGCCCACCGCCACGAGGGCCGGGGCCAGCCGGCCGATCGACCGCCGGCCATCGGCCAGGGCGAGGCGGGCGGCGAGGACCACCACGCCGACCTCCATGGCCGCGGATGCGGCGTCGATCGCCCCGATGTCCTCCGCGATGTTGGCGTGGTTGCCGAACGGCAGGCCCACGGTGCGGCTCCAGATCCACAGGCCGAGGGCCACCGCGTTGCCCACGGCCGCGGCCAGGTAGGTGCGCTTGGAGTCGCGCCCGCTGAGGATCACCGCGGCGATCGCGAGCTGGAACCATCCGACGGCGGCGAAGCCGAGCGGATCGAGCAGGCCCCCGTCGGCGTGCACCGGCACCATGGCGAGGTGGATCACGCCGGCCGCGGCGGACAGGCCGGCCACCAGCCAGCCGAGGTGCGGTTGGGTGACGCCGTCGCCGCCCGGACCGGGTGCGGACGAGCGCTCGCGCTCGATGGTGACGTCGCTCACGATGGGGCCCCCTGGATCGGCGAACGTGCGGACCCGTGATCGTAGTCGACCGATCCGAGGAACTTGCAGCGTGGGTGCAGAAACCTGAGACCTACGCTGGCCGGCCATGGAGTCCACGCGGGTCGACCGCTGGCTGTGGGCGGTGCGGCTCTACAAGACCCGGTCGGCCGCCACCACGGCGTGCCAGGGCGGCCACGTCGACGTCAACGGGCTGCCGGCCAAGCCCGCCACCAAGGTGAAGGCGGGCGACCGGGTGCAGCTCCGGCTCGACCGGCGCGACCGGGACCTCGAGGTGGTCCGGGTGATCGACAAGCGGGTGGGCGCGCCGATCGCCGCCGAGTGCCTCGTCGACCACAGCCCGCCCGTGCCCGAACGGGACCTGACCGCCCCCGTCTTCCACCGCGACCGCGGTGCGGGTCGGCCCACCAAGCGCGACCGGCGCGAGATCGACCGCCTCCGGCGCGACGGCTGAGGGCCCGGCCCGGCGAACCTCACGCGCGAAACCGACCGGAACGCGGCTCCCACACACCACATTCGCCTGGGGCTAGTCGGCGGTGGGGCCGGTGAAGTGCGGGGGGCGCTTCTCGGCGTGGGAGGCGAGGCCCTCGCGGGCGTCGGGGCCGGCGAAGCCGAAGAACTCGTACGCCAGCGACGCGTCGAGGATCGCCGACTGCGAGCGGTACCAGTTGTTCAGCGTCTGCTTGGTGAAGCGGATTGCCTGCTGGGCGCCGCCGGCGAGCTGCTCGGCCACGGCGAGGGCACGGGCATGCACCTGATCGTCGTCGACGCACAGCGACACCAGGCCGATCCGCTCGGCCTCCTCGCCGGTGAGCACGTCGCAGGTGAGCAGGTAGTACTTGGCCTTGGCCATGCCGCACAGCAGCGGCCAGCAGATCGCGGCGTGGTCGCCGGCGGCCACGCCGAGGCGGGTGTGACCGTCGATCAGCCGGGCGGTGCGGCCCACCACCGACACGTCGGCCAGGATCCCCGCGCACAGCCCCGCCCCCACCGCCGGGCCGTGCATGGCCGACACGATGGGCTTGGCGCAGTTGATGACGTTGAACACCAGGTCGCGCGCCTCGCGCAGCACACGGGTGCGCACCTCGTAGTCGCTCATGAGGTCGTCGAGCAGCTCGAAGCTGCCACCGGCCGAGAACGCCTTGCCCGCTCCCTGGAGCAGCGCCACGTTGGTGTCGGGGTCTCGGTCCACCACCAGCCACACGTCGGCCAGCTGGCGGTGGACGGCGTGGCTCACGGCGTTGAGGCCGGGCCCGTCCATGGTGATGCGCAGCACCCCGGTCGACGGCCGGTCGAAGCGGAGGTCAGAGAAGTCGGCGTAGCGGTCCAGGTCGGTCACGGCTGCCTCGCGGGGATCGGGGGTCAGACGTTGCGACGGTAGCGACCGCCCACCTCGAACAACGTGTGGGTGATCTCGCCCAGCGACGCGCACCGCACCACGTCCATCAACACGTCGAACAGGTTGTCGCCGGCGAGGGCGGCCTGGCGGAGCCGGTCGAGCGCGGCCGGGCGCTCGGCGGCGTGGCGCGCGCGGAAGGCGTCGAGGCGCGCCAGCTGCCCCTGCTTCTCGGCGTCGGTGGAGCGGGCCAGCTCGACCACCCCCAGGTCGGTCTCGTCGTCGGGCTCGGGCGCCAGGAACGTGTTGACGCCGACGAGCGGCAGGGAGCCGTCGTGCTTGCGGGTCTCGTAGAGCAGCGACTCGTCCTGGATGCGCCCGCGCTGGTAGCCGGTCTCCATGGCGCCCAGCACACCCCCCCGCTCGGTGATGCGGTCGAACTCGGCCAGCACCGCCTCCTCCAGCAGGTCG
>CAZIVZ010000380.1:0-3665 GCA_964542495.1 uncultured Aquihabitans sp. | reverse complement strand
GTTGTGGCGCCGCTTGCGGGCCAGCCGCACGGCCAGGCGCCGGGTGAGCGGGATGAGCGCCTTGCGCAGCCCGACCATCTCGTCGCGGGACGCGTGCATGAAGTCGACGTCTTCGGGCAGCGGCTTGCGGAGCGTCTTGGCCATGGCCTCGATGCCCCGGTCGGCCACCAGGCGCCGGCGGATCTCGGCCTCGATCTCCTGCTTGAGGGCGTTGATGCGGTGCTCGTACTCGTCCTGCTCGAGCCGCTCCTCGAGCTTGGAGAGCTCCTCGCCGGCCACTCGCGCCTGCTCTCGCCGCTGCTCCATCATCTTCTCGAGCAGGCCGTCCAGGTCGAGGTTCCGCAGGGTGCGGTAGAGGTAGTAGGTGCCGCCCACGGGCCGGCCGGGCTCCATGCCGGCGAAGCGCTTGACGGCCTGCCGGGCGATGGCGCGCATGAGGGCGTCGTCGCCCTTGAGCATCGCCTGGTAGAGCAGCTGCTGGAGCTCCTCCGGGGTGAGGGCGTCGCCGCCTCCCTGGCCGGATTGGCCGCTCCCCTGGTCCCCCGCTCCCTCCCGCTCGTCGTCGAGGAGGTCGGCGAGGTCGGCCTCGAGGCTGTCGTCGTCGATCCCGTACTTGGTGCCGCGCAGCGAGAAGTAGACCTCGAACACGGTCTCGAACGAGCGCCAGTGGGCGTTGTTCTTCACCAGCGTGGCGGCCAGCGCGTACTTGAACGTCTCGCGCTCCTCGAGCGGGATGTGGCGGATGGCCGCCATGGCGTCGAGGTTCTCGGTGAGGCTCACCGGCAGCCCGGCCTCTCGGAGCTCGGCGATGAAGCCGTTCAGGAGGTCGAGGATCGGCTCGCCCGCGACCCCGCCGTCCTCACCATCGGTGAAGGGGTCGACGGTGTCGGTCACGGCGCTACTTGGGCCCCGGTGCGAAGGCCTTCATGCCCTGCTTGTCGGCGGCGAACTCCCGCACGGCCTTGGCGATGTCGGACTGGTACTTCAACAAGATGTTGGCGGTGCTGGTGGCGGTGTCGGCATCGACCTGCTCCACGCCCAGCAGCACCAGGGTGTTGGCCCAGTCGAGGGTCTCCGACACCGACGGCGACTTCTTGAGCTCCAGTTGGCGCAGGGACCGCACGATCCGCGCCACCTGGTCGGCGAGGTTCTCGGTGATGTCGGGCACCTTGGTGAGCACGATCTCCTTCTCACGCTCCATGTCGGGGTAGTCGACGTGGAGGAAGAGGCAGCGGCGCTTGAGGGCCTCGGAGAGCTCCCGGGTGTTGTTCGAGGTGAGGAACACCAGCGGGATCTGCTTGGCGGTGATGGTCCCGAGCTCGGGGATGGACACCTGGTAGTCGGAGAGGATCTCGAGCAGGAGGGCCTCGGTCTCCACCTCGACGCGGTCCACCTCGTCGATGAGCAGCACCACCGGCTCGTCGGCCCGGATGGCCTCGAGCAGCGGTCGGGTGAGCAGGAACTCGTCGGAGAAGAGGTCCTCCTCCACGGCCTCCCACGTGTCGTCGCCCTTCTGGGCCTGGATGCGCAGGAGCTGCTTCTTGTAGTTCCACTCGTAGAGCGCCTTGGCCTCGTCGAGCCCCTCGTAGCACTGGAGTCGGATCAGCCGGGCGCCGGTCATCTCGGCGACCGACTTGGCCAGCTGGGTCTTGCCGGTGCCGGCGGGGCCCTCGACGAGGATGGGCTTCTGGAGGCGATCGGCGAGGTAGACGATCCCGGCGATGCCCTCGTCGGAGAGGTAGTCGACCTTGCGGAGCCCCTCACGGACCTCGGCGACGGACTCGAAGCGGTGGTCGGTCATCGGCGCAGGCTACCGCTGCACTTGACCACCCGGTCAATCGGTTCTCCGAGGTCTGGCGCCACCACGACGCGGGTACTCCGTCCCCATGCTGGTACGACGAATCGCCCGCCCCCTCCTCGCCTCGGTCTTCGTGGTCGAGGGCATCGAGACGCTGCGCAACCCCCGGCCCCGCGTCGACCTCGCCGAGCCGCTGGTGGACCGCGTGGCCCTCGCGGCCCAACCCGTGGCCGAGAAGGTCGCGGAGGCGGTGGAGGAGCCCGCGGAGCACGCCCCCACGAGCGTGGCCGACACGGTCCGCCAGGTGGCCCAGGGCCAGCCGCTCCCGTTCGAGACCGAGTCCTACGTGAAGCTCAACGCAGCCGTGCAGGTGGGCGCCGGCCTTCTCCTGGCCGCCGGCCGGCTCCCCCGAGTGGCCTCGGCGGCGCTGGCGGTCACGCTGGTGCCCACCACCGTGGCCGGCCACCCGTTCTGGGAGGCCGACGGTGCCGAGCGCCGCACCCAGCGGACCCAGTTCCTGAAGAACGCCGGTCTGCTCGGTGGGCTGATCCTCGCCGCGGTGGACACCGAGGGACGCCCCGGACTCACCTACCGTGCCCGCCACGCCCGCGAGGAGGCCAAGGCGGTGGCGGCCGCCGCCGGCATCAGCGCCGCCCTGACCGACCTCGGCCGGGCGGCCAGCGCCCACGGTCACGACCTGGTGGCCGCGGCGCGCGAGTCGGACCTTCCCGATGTGGCCCGCGCCAAGGCCCACGACCTCGTGGTCGCCGCCCGGGAGTCCGATCTCCCAGACACCGCCCGGGCCAAGGCCCACGACCTCGTGGTCGCCGCCCGGGAGTCCGATCTCCCCAAGGTGGCGGCGGCGCGGGCGCGCGAGCTGGCCGACTCGGTGCGCGCCGCCTGAGGGCGGCGCCGCCGGGTCAGCCGCGGATCTGGCCCTCGCCGCGCACGACGTACTTGGCGGTGGTGAGCTCGCGCAGGCCCATCGGGCCGCGGGCGTGCAGCTTCTGGGTGCTGATGCCGATCTCGGCGCCGAAGCCGAACTCCTCGCCGTCGACGAAGCGGGTGGAGGCGTTGACCACCACGGCGGCAGCGTCGACCTCGAGCGTGAAGCGGTCGGCGGCGGCCAGCGACGAGGTGACGATCGCCTCGCTGTGGCCGGACCCGAACCGGGCGATGTGGGCGATGGCGTCGTCGATGCCGTCGACCACCTTCACCGCAAGCTTCAGCTCGAGGAACTCGTCGGCCCAGTCGTCGTCGGTGGCCAGGGCGGCGCCGGGCAGCAGGGCCGCGGCCGCCGGGTCGGCCACCAGCTCCACCTCGGGCAGGATGCCGGGCAGGTCAGCCAGGAAGCGGGGGGCTACGGCCCGGTGCACCAGCAGCGACTCGGCGGCGTTGCACACCGACGGCCGCTGGGTCTTGGCGTTGCGGATGATCCGCCCGGCCATGTCGAGGTCAGCGCTCTCGTCGACGTACACGTGGCAGTTGCCGTCGCCGTCGATCACGTAGGGCACGGTGGCGTTGTCGAGGATCGAGCGGATGAGCGACGGGCCGCCCCGCGGGATCAGCACGTCGATCGCGTCGCGCTGCTGCATGAAGGCCACCGCCGCCTCGCGGCTGGTGTCCTCCACCAGCACCACGGCGTCGGCGGGCAGGTCGGCCTTCTCGTAGGCCTCGCGCAGCACGGCGGCCACCGCCTGGTTGGAGGTGATGGCGCCCGACGAGCCCCGCAGGAACGCGGCGTTGCCCGACTTGAGGCACAGGCCAGCGGCGTCGGAGGTGACGTTCGGGCGGTTCTCGTAGATCACGGCCACCACGCCGAGCGGCACCTTCACCCGGGAGATGCGCAGCCCGTTGGGGCGCACCC
>CAZIVZ010000379.1:0-3677 GCA_964542495.1 uncultured Aquihabitans sp. | reverse complement strand
GTTCGGTCTGCACCTCGCCGGTCCGCACCAGATCCTTGACCAGCGCCTCGGCCTTGGCCTGGGTGATCGACGTGAACGCCACACCGGCGTCGAGGTACCTCTTGAGGACGTTGCTCTGAGCCATGGACACGACGATACCGCCGCCTTCGGACTGCTTGCAAAAGTTTGCACCCTGCACCAGGGGTTCAGAGCCCACCCATCTTCGAGGGGGGCCAGATGATGAAGAAGGCCCGTCCGACCACCAGGTCCTCGTCGATGGGACCGAAGCAGCGGCCGTCCTGGGAGTTGATCCGGTTGTCGCCCAGCACGAGGAGGTGGTCCTCGGGGACGGTGAAGCCCGCCTCGGTGTCGATCCCGGTGGTGTCGCCCAGCCCGCACCCCACCTTGGGCTCCGTGGGCAGGCCGTGCGTGTACGGCTCGTCGAGGACGCGGCCGTTGATCCGCACCGTGCCGTCGAGGATCGAGACCCGCTCCCCCGGGAGCCCCACCACCCGCTTGATGAGGTCCTTGATGTTGCCCTGCTCGTTCGGCGGCCGCTCGAACACGATGACGTCGCCACGGTTGGGGTCGTGGAGGCGGTACGAGAGCTTGTTGACGAGGACGCGGTCGTTCTTGACCAGCGTGGTGGCCATGGACGGCGACGGGATCCAGAAGGTCTGGAACACGAAGGTGCGCACCACCACGGCGATGACCACCGCACCGACGATGACCCCCACCCACTCGAGGGCGTTGCGGGTCTGCGACTTGGCCGGCTGGGCCGTGGCCTCTCGCCGGGCCTGACGCGCCTGCTCGAGCTCCTCTGCGGTGGGCTCGGCGTCGACGTCGAGCGGGCTACGCCCGTCGGGCCCCCCCGCCGGTCCCCCGGCGATCGTCGGCCGGGCCGTCGCCTCCAGATCCCGCTGGGCCCGACGGGCCACCCCGTCGGCAGGGGCTCGGGAGGGATCGTCGGGGGCAACAGGCACGGCGGTCGACGCTAGCGCGGCACCTCCGTGCCCCGATCGCGGTACCGCTCCAGCACCCGGGCGGCCGTCGACGCCACCACGTCGGGCGAACCGAGCACCGGGTCGAGCGCCACCACCCGCACGTCCGGCCCGATGCGAAGCAGCAGGCGCTCCAGCCAGGGCCGACCGGCCACGGCCAGCGTGACCTTCACGCGACCGTCGGAGCCGGGCACGGCGGCGATCACGGGATGGGCTTCCGCCACCCAGCGGGCGTGAGACGGGAGGTCGAGCACGACCGTCGGGGCGCCGTCGGACAGTCGGACCGACAGGTCGAGGCCGCGTGGGGCGGGGGTGGCCGTCTCGTCGAGGATCTCGACCGCCTCCATCCGATCCAGCCGGAACCTACGCTCCTCGCCCACGACCACGTCGCGTCCGGCGAGGTACCAGGCACCGTCGGACTCGAACACGGCCCACGGGTCGACCGTTCGCTCGGCCACCACGTCACGCCCGTAGGTCCAGTACCGGAACCGGACCCGACGGCGGCGCTCCGAGGCATCGGTGAGCGCCCTTCCGGTCTTCCCGCCCTCGGGGTCGAGGTTCACGTCGACGGTCTCACCGGGCTCGATGCCGAGCAGCGCCGCCAGCTTCACGAGCGCGCGTCGCAGCGGTGGGTCGGTGGGATCGTGGAGGTCCACGAGGGCGTCGGCGGCCGCCACCAGGGCCAGCCCCTCGGCCGGCGTGAGGCGGAGGGGACGGGCGAACGAGAACAGCCGCACCACCACGTGGTCCCCGTCGATCGAGGCCTCGAACGGCATCTCGTCGTAGTGGATCGAGTCGGCCCCGATCATGGAGGCCATCTCGAGCTCGGCGACGAGCTGGTCTGCCCCGAGCCCGAAGCGGGTGCAGAGCTCGTCGACGGTCACCCCTTCGTCGCCGGCCTGGGCCGCCCATTGGAGGATGGCCAGCAGCCGTTGGATGCGCGCCGCAGCGTCGAGGCGGGGTTGGCTAGCCACGAGCCGCCACCTCCAGCCAGGACACCACGTGCGCCCGGAGCTCGGGCGGACCCAGCACCTCCGCCCGATCCAGGAACGACAGCAGCCAGGAGCGGAACCCGTCGGGGTTGGTGACCGTGAGGGCCACCACCAGGCCGGCGTCGTCGTCGGACACCACCTCCACGTCGCCGATCTCGGCGCGGACCGACGGGGCCACCTCGGGATCGAACCACACCGTCGCCCGCACCGGGTGGGCTTGCTCGCCGAGCACCCAAGGGTCGAGGCGGAGGCCGGTCACGGGTTCCGAGGGCTTCTCGAAGGCACCCCGGTCGGGGTCGAGGCGCACCCCGCCCCGGATGCGCTCCATCCGGTACCAGCGCTGGGCGGCGCGTCCGTGGTCGAACCCCTTGAGGTACCACCGGCCCCGGGCGAACTCGAGGCGGTAGGGGTCGACGGTGCGGTCCACGTCGCGGTACGAGAAGTGCAGGCGGCGGCGCTCGGCGACGCCCGTGAACGCCGCCACGAGGTCCGGGTCTGCCGGGATCTCGGCGGAGGGCGCGCCCGGGGTGGCTGCACCGCCGAGCTTGAACAGGCCCCGCTGGCCCATCCCGCCGGTGGATCCGACCACGGCCGCAGCCAGGTTCAGCGCCTCGAGCTCGGCGGGGGCGAGGCCCGGATCGCGCAGCTCGTAGTCCTCGGGACGGATGCGATAGCCCAGCACCGGAGGATCGCTTCCCGGCACCGTGCCCACGTCGAGCGGCACGCCCATGTCCCGGAGCACGTCCTTGTCCCGCTCGAACTGGCGCTTGAACGACTCGGTGTTGTCCGGGTACCCGGGCACGCGGCGGCGCAGATCGTCGGCGGCGATGTGCCGGGGCGCGCCCAGCAGCAGGTTCATGAGCGTGATGAGCCGTTCCACCTTGGTCACGACGATCCACCCTCTCTCGCTGCGTCGTGTGCCCAGCGGGCCGCCAGGGTACCGGCCGCGGCCGCGGCCGAGAAGAACAGCGGATCGGCCTCGGGCCCCCGGCCCATGGTGGTGACCCGCAGTCCGAACCGCTCGAGCAGGGCCGCGGGATCGCCGGGGTCGACCTCGTGCCATCGGTGACGCCGGGGCTCCGCCGGGGGTGCCAAGCCCGGCGGCACGGCCACGTCGACCTCGGTGCGCACCGCATCGAGCGCCGTGCGGGTGTGGTGGCTGATGCCCTGGTGGCGGGGACGGGCATCGGCGGAGCCCGCTCGCACGCAGGTGATCGGGCGCCCCCCGAGCCAGGCCACGGCGTCGAGGGCCGGGGCCACCTCGAGCGCGGTGTAGCCGAGCCGGGTGCCGGTGCCGGCCACGCCCGGCCCCATGGCCACCACGATCACCTCGGCGTCGAGGCGGTGCCGGGCCGCGGCGAGGGCGCTGGGCACGTTGAGGGCCTCGAGGTCGCCGCCGAAGGCGTGCCCGGCGGTCACGGTGCCCACCAGCAGCGCCCGATCGAGCAGGTCGGCGACCACGTCGCTCAGCGCCAGCGGCAGCGCCCCACCGTCGGTCATCACGTAGGCCACCCGGCTGGCGGGGCGCGCCGACGCCACCGCCGCCGCCACCACCGGGAGCTGGCTGTGGAGCCCGGCCACCACCACGGGCGTCGCGTCGAGCGAGGCCGGGACCTCGGGCCCGTCCTCCTCGGCGGCGCCGGCGTCTACCTGGAGGCTCGTGTACCGCGGCTCGATCAGGTGTCCCGGTCCAGGTGTGGGGCAG
>CAZIVZ010000378.1:0-3707 GCA_964542495.1 uncultured Aquihabitans sp. | reverse complement strand
GTGGTCGAGACGGTCGACGAGCAGGCTGCGGTTGGGCAGCCCGGTGAGGCTGTCGTGCAGGGCCTGGTGCGCGAGCTGGGCCTCGCTGGCCACCCGCTCCAGGGCGATGGCCACCAGGCTGCACGCGAGCTCGCCCGCCAGCAGCTCGTGCCGTGAGGGCAGGTGGGGCTCGTGGTAGGTGGTGGCCAGCGTGCCCACCACCTCGCCCGTGCTGGCGCTGTGGATCGGCTGGGACCACGCGGCCCGGATGCCCAGCTGCTCGCACAGCGAACGCAGTTCGTCGTGCATCGCCGCGTCGGCCACGTCGGGGACGAAGGCGCTGTCGCCCGACGCGATGGCCACGTCGCACACGCAGCGCGGCGGGGTGCGTGGCGGTTCGCGCACCCAGTCGTTGAGGGCCTGGGGCGCGTGCCCCGCCCGCATCTCGAGGCGATCGTCCTCGAGCAGGTACACCGACGACGAGCTGTCCACGCCCTTCTGCTCCACGAGCGCCACGCATCGCTCGAGGATCTCGGGGAGGGGCGCCCCTCGGGCGATCAGCTCCAGCACCTCGGACTGGCTCGACGCCAGCCGCTCGGCCTGGCGGAGGTCGGTGATGTCGCGGGCGGTCATCAGCACGCCGGCGATGTCGTCGTCGTCGAGCAGGTTGATGCCGCTCACGATCACGTCGACCCATGCTCCGGACGCGTCGAGCATGCGGACCTCGGTCTCGATGGTCTCGCCGGGCCGTTCGAGGGCCGCCGCCCACGTCTCGGCCGCCTTGGGCCGATCTTCGGGGTGGACCACGTCACCGGGGTGGACTCCGTTCCAGTAGTCCTGGCCGTAGCCGAGCGCACCGGTCTGCTGCACCGTGGTGTAGACGAGCTCGCCGTTCGCGTCGATCAGGGTCACGACGTCGCGGCTGTTGATCAGGAGCTTGCGGAAGCGCCGCTCGGAGGCGGCCTCCACCGCCCGGGCTTCGTGGACCTCGGTGATGTCCACCGCCTGCACCACGGTGGTGACCTGGCCGCTGCCCTCCTCCTCGGCCACCAGGAAGGCGTCGATCGACGCCCAGCGCACCTCGCCGTCGGGCCGCACGAACGGGGCCTCGAGGTGGACGCGCGGCGCGCCCAGGCGGACCTGGTCGGCGACCGCGGCGAGCGGGACCTGCGCATCGGCGGGGAACAGGTCTCGGGCGTCGGCCCCGACGATCTCGTGCAGGGGCCGGCCCAGGAGCTCGCAGTACGCGGCGTTGACGTGCACGTACCGGAAGCCGACGGCGATGCCCATGGCGATGGGGGACCGGGCGAAGACCCGCTCCCAGCCCCCGGGCGGGACGGCGACCGCCTCGGTGCTCTGCTCCAGCGTCACGCGCCACCTCCCCCGGGAGCAGCGGTCGGGGGGACGTGCTCCGGCGGCCAGAGTACGCGCGCCCTCACGTGGCCGCACTCGCCAGACCACGAAGCGTGACCGACGGGGGCGCATCCCATGCTGTCTCGGTTTCTCTCCTGCACGTTCGGGTACCCCCTGCACCATGCCCACAGAGCTCGAGCACCATCGGTTGGACCGCCTGCTGGGCCGGGGCTCCTGGGCGGAGGTGTGGCTGGCGTGGCATCCCGATCGGCCGATGCCGGTGGCCATCAAGCGTGCCGTGCCCGGGTCGGGCCGGATGCCGGAGCTCCGGGGCGAGGCGGCCGTGCTCGCCCGGGTCCACCACCCCGGGGTGGTGGACCTGCTCGACGTGGTGGACGATCCGCCCGGGGTGGCGCTCGTGCTGGCCCACCTGGGCGGCGGGTCGCTGCGCGACGTGCTCGACGAGCGCGGCACCCTCGCGCCGGGCGAGGTCGTGGCCGTGCTCGAACCCGTGGCGGCGGCCTGCGCCGCGCTGGCGCGACGCGGGCTGGTGCACGGTGACCTCAAGCCGGAGCACATCTGCTTCACCGAGGCGGGTGAGCCGGTGCTGGTGGACCTGGGCTCGGCCTCGTCGATCGGGGAGGCACCCCGGACCGCCCGGTCGGGCACGCCGGCGTACCTCGACCCCGCGGTGGCAGCCGGAGCTGCGCCAGCACGCACGTCGGAGGTCTTCGCCCTCGCGGTGGTGGCCTACGAGGCGCTCACCGGGCGGCTGCCGCACCGTGGCGAGCCGGCTCACGTGCTCGCCGCCGCGGCCGCCGGGTCGCACCGCTCCCTGCGCTCCTGGCCCGCGGTCCCGAGCGCGGTGGCCGACGCGGTGGAGCGCGGCCTGGACCCGGACCCAGCGGCGCGGCCGCCCGAGCCCGCCCTCCTGGTGGCGGCGCTGCGAGCCGCGGTGGCCGACCACGAGGTGGTCCGTCCCGGGCCGGCTCGGCAGTCGTCGATGGCGGTGCGGCGCGTGGCGGCCACGGACCCGTCCTCGACCACGCTGCGCTTCGGGCCGATTCCGCCCGCCCACCCCGCGCCCTCCCGCCGGGCGCTGCGGGCCGGGCCGGCGGCGGCTCTGGCCACGAGCGTCCTGCTCGCCGGGGCGGGCGTCGCCGTGGCCACCCATGCCCCCGGGGCGGCCACGCGACCTCGACGGGCTCCACTCCCGGCAGCCGGTCCCCGCTGCCCGTCGCTCCTGCCGCCGCCTCCGCCGGGCGTGGTGCGACGGGGCGACCTCGACGGTGACGGGTGTACGGAGGCGGCCCGCTGGGACGGCGCCACCCTGGTGGTCGCCACCGTCGGCGGAGCACGCGCCTACCGCATCGTCGCACCGGGCGCGCAGCTCGTGCTCGGTGACTGGGACGGCGACGGCACCGACTCCCCGGGGCTCTACGACCCCGCCAGCGGGGTCACCCGGCTGATCGACCGACTGCCGGACACGGTGGGTCAGCAGCTCGGGCCCAGCCGGGTGGTGGTGCTGGCCCGGGGTGGGCGGGCGGTGGTGGCTCCGAACGGCGGGTCCGGTGGCCCCGACCAGGTGCAGGTGCACGATCGCTGACCCGGACGAACCCGAAGGGGCGGCCGCTCGCCCGAGCGGTAGCGTGGCCCGATGGCCGACCAGGCGACGTTCGCGGAACAGGCGATGCCCTTGATGAGCGCGCTGTACTCGGGCGCCCTGCGCATGACGCGCAACCCGGCCGACGCCGACGACCTCGTGCAGGAGACCTACCTCAAGGCCTACCGCGGCTTCGGCGGCTTCCAAGAGGGCACCAACCTCAAGGCCTGGATGTACCGCATCCTGACCAACACCTTCATCAACTCCTACCGGGCCAAGCAGCGCCGGCCCGACGAGACGGAGCTCGACGAGGTGGAGGATCTCTACCTGTACCGGCGCCTCGGTGGGCTGGAGGCGGCGAGCCTCGGGCGCAGCGCCGAGGACGAGCTCCTCGACACCTTCGGCGAGGCCGAGGTGAAGCAGGCCCTCGAGGACCTGCCGGAGTCGTTCCGGATGGCGGTCTTGCTGGCCGACGTGGAGGGCTTCTCCTACAAGGAGATCGCCGAGATCCTCGACATCCCGATCGGGACGGTGATGAGCCGGCTGCACCGGGGAAGAAAGGGCCTGCAGAAGCGGTTGTACGAGTACGCCGTGGAGCGAGGCCTCGTCAGCGAGCCCGCCCCGGTCGAGACCGCAGTCGTGGAGCACGCCGGATGACCGACAAGCCGATGAAGCCGCAGTGCGAGGAGACGTTCCAGGAGATCTGGACCTACCTCGACGGCGAGCTCACCGACCAGAAGCGGGCGAAGATCAAGGCGCACCTCGACGAGTG
>CAZIVZ010000377.1:0-3722 GCA_964542495.1 uncultured Aquihabitans sp. | reverse complement strand
GCGCCTCGGAGATGAGCGGGAACACGGTGCCCAGCAGGACCACGAAGGCGAAGGCGGCGAACACGATGTTGTTGAGCAGGAAGGCGCCCTCGCGCGAGACCGGCGAGTCGATGCGGGCGGGCGAGCGCAGCCGATCGCCGCGCCAGCCCACCAGCCCCACGGTGACCAGCACGATCAAGCCGAAGAACCCGAGCAGCAGCGGCCCGATGGCCGACTCGCTGAAGGCGTGCACGCTGTCGACCACCCCCGAGCGGGTGAGGAACGTGCCCAGGATGGTGAGGGCGAAGGTGGCGCACAGCAGCGAGAGGTTCCAGACGCGCAGCATGCCGCGCCGCTCCTGCACCATCACCGAGTGGAGGTAGGCGGTGGCGGTGAGCCACGGCAGGAACGAGGCGTTCTCCACCGGGTCCCACGCCCAGTACCCGCCCCAGCCGAGCACCTCGTGGGACCACCAGGCGCCGAGCACGATCCCGATGGTGAGGAACGTCCAGGCGAAGATCGTCCAGCGCCTCGTCTCCACCAGCCAGCCCTCGCCGAGCCGTCCGGTGACCAGGGCGGCGATGGCGAAGGCGAACGGCACCGTGAACCCCACGTAGCCCAGGTAGAGCATGGGCGGGTGGAACGCCATGAGCGGGTGGTTCTGCAGCAGTGGGTTTGGCCCGGGACCGTCGATCGGCGGGTTGGCCAGGGTGTGGAAGGGATTGGCCGGCCCGAGCATCAGCCCGAAGAAGAAGAGGCTGACCACGAACATGGTGAGCATCGCCCACGCCACCAGCGGGTCCTCGCGGCGGGACCCGAACTTGGTCACCACCGCCACCGTGTAGCCGGCCAGCACCAGCGACCACAGCAGGATCGAGCCCTCGAGCGCGGACCACAGGGTGGCCACGTTGTAGAGCGCGGGGGTGGCCGTCGAGCCGTGCTCGGCCACGAACCGGAGGCTGAAGTCCCGGGTGATGAGCGCCCGCTCCATGGCCAGGAACGCCACCACCGCGCCGCCCAGGACCATGAGGGCGTAGGTGCGCGACATGCGAAGCAGCTCGGGGCGGCCCGCCCTCAGGCCCATCGCCAGGGTGATGATGGCCCCGAGGGAGCCGACGAACCCGAGGACGACGCCGCCGGCGCCCAGGGCCGCGTTCACGGCGCGTCCTGGTCGGCGGCGTCGGGGTCGACGCGTTCCGGGTGCTGCTCCTCGTAGTCGCCCTTGTCGGCCTTCTGGTAGTCCTCGGTGTGCTTCACGAGCAGCCGATCGCTGTCGAAGGCCGTGCCGGCCGCGTTCCAGCGGCCCTCCACCACCACGGGCAGGCCCGCCTTGAACAGCGCCGGCTCCGAGCCGGTGTGGACCACCTTCACGTCGACGTCGTTGTAGGTGACGGTGAACGTGGTGGGCTCGCTGCCCTCGCCGCGCACGGGCTCTCCCTTCACCACGCCCTGGAGGCGAAAGCGCGAGGTGCCGAGCTCGTCGCGCTCGGCCACGGCCTCGTCGGCGTTCTTGTAGAAGAGCGCCGCGCCGCGCGCCTGCACGACGATCGCCACCACGACGGCACCGAGGACCACCAGCAGGGCGACGGCGCCCCAGCGACGAGCGCCGGACCGGCGGGTGCGCACCGCACCGGCGTCGGTGCGCGGCGTGAGGTCGAGCCCGCCGTCGTCGAGGTCGCGGTCGTCGGGCTCGCCGGGTGCGGACGGGCCGGGAGGCTGCGTCACATCCACCGCCGGTCCTCGGGCGGGAGCTGGCGGCCGACGCGGCGGCCGCGGACGATGGTGAGCACGGCGAACGCGGCCAGCACCACCACGGTGACCACGTAGGACGCCCACACGTAGACCATCTCGTCGGGCTGGTCGGCAGCGAGCAGGAGAGCGGTCATCACGTGGTCCCTTCGACGGTGCCGACGTAGCCGGGCCCGGCGCCCGAGCCGTCGGCGGCGGCTTCGGCGCGACGTTCGGCCAGGGCCACGTCGAGCCCCTTGGCCTCGAGCTGGGCCTGGGCGTAGCCGAGGCGGAAGCGGTGGATCATCAGCCACACGTAGATCCCGATCACCACGACCATGCCGTACATGAGCGCCAACAGCTTGAGGCCGTCGATGGTGGGATCGAAGCGGCTGATCGTGGCCCCCTGGTGGAGGCTGCGCCACCAGTCGACCGAGTAGTGGACGATGGGCACGTTGACGAAGGCGATGAGCCCGGCGATGGCGGCCCGCTTGGCCCGCACCTCCGGATCGATCACGGCCCGGCGCAGCGCGAGGTAGCCCAGGTAGAGCACGAACAGCAGCAGCGTGCTGGTGAGCCGGGCGTCCCACTCCCACCACGTGCCCCAGGCGATGTGGCCCCACACCGAACCGGTGAGGAGGGTGAGGGCGGTGAAGACCACGCCCACCTCGGCCGACGCAGCGGCCAGCAGGTCCCAGCCCGGCGTGCGCTTCCAGAGGTAGGCGGCGCTGGCCACGGCGGTCACGAAGAACGCCAGGTAGCAGCCGATGGCCATGGGGACGTGCACGTACATGATGCGCACCAGCTCGCCCATGGCGTTCTCGGACGCGTCCGGGCCGCTGTCGGCCGGGGAGATCCACAGGGCGAGGGCCAGGAACGCCAGGGTGGCGATGGCCAGCACGGTGCCGAACACCCGGCTGCCCCGGGACGCGGTGCCGTCGGGGTGGACGCGCAACAAGCCGGCCCCGGAGGCGGGGCGGTGGTCCGCGTCGGCCGGACCGGCGGGTTGGGGGGTCACGATTCCTCCAGGAGGGGTTCGAAGGCAAAGATCCCGATGGCGAGGTAAAGCAGCGCGAAAGCCGCCAGGAGGCCGAACCAGCGCCACCCCGCGCCGGACGTCCGGTCGTAGGCGGCGGCGAACGCCTGGGTCGCGGCGATCAGCACCGGTGCCACCACCGGCAACATCAGGAGCGGCATCAAGGTGTCACGCACCCGCATGCCGGCGGAGAGCACGCCGTAGAGGCTACCGACGGCGGCCAGGCCCGCGGTGGCCGCCAGGCAGGTGGCCACCAGCAGCACGGGCCCCGCGGGGGTGGCGCCGTAGAAGACGGTGACCCCCGCGCCCAGGGCCACCTGGAGGACGAGCAGGTGCACGGCGATGCCGGCCACCTTGCCGAGGAAGATGCCGGCGGGGTCCAGCCCGGAGAGGCGCAGGGCGTCGCCCACGCCGTCGGCCGCCTCCACCCCGAAGGCCCGCTGGAGGGCCAGGAGCGTGGAGAAGAGCACGGCCAGCCAGAACAGGCCGGGGGTGGCCTGGGTGAGGACGCGCCGATCGGGGTCGAGCGCGAAGGCGAACAGCACCAGCACCAGCACCGCGAACGGCACCACCTGGCTGACGATCACCCGGCTGCGCCACTCGAGGCGCAGGTCCTTGGCCAGCACCAGGCCGGCGTCTCGCAGCAGGGGGCGGTTCATCGGGCCAACTCCGGCGTGACGGGTGCGCCGGCACCGTGGTCCGTGGCCGTGCCGGCGACCGAGGCGGTGCCGCCGGCGATGGTGATCGTGCGGTGGGCCACCGTCGTGGCCCGATCGAGCTCGTGGGAGGCGAACACCACCGTGGCGCCGGCGGCGACGGCGTCGGCCATCAGGCCGTCGACGAGGTCGCGGCCCTCCTGGTCCAGGGCGGCATGGGGCTCGTCGAGCAGCCACAGCTCGGGCCGTCGGGCCACCATGACCGCCAGCGAGGTGCGGCGGCGCTGACCGGCCGAGAGGCGGGCCACCACCACGTCGGCCAG
>CAZIVZ010000376.1:0-3736 GCA_964542495.1 uncultured Aquihabitans sp. | reverse complement strand
GACGTGCTCACCGACGCCGTGATCGAGCGGGCCGCGGCCAAGGCCGCCGGCTGACCTCAGCGGAACCGGCTCAGCCCCGGCCCCGGGCGGCGGCCTCCACGCGGGCGATGGCCGCGGCGGTGGGCCGGCGGGCGATGGTGAGGTTGGTGTAGGCGGCGTACACCCCGAACGCGAGCCAGGGGACGGCCAGCGGCGGGGCGGCGGCGGCGAGGACCATCGCGCCCACGCTGATCACCACCAGCGCCCACACGCTGCTCGCGACGGCGGTGGGCACGAGCCATCGGGCGGCGGGGGCCACGGTCACGTCGACCCGGGAGCCGCGCGACCCCAGCGGCGCGATGGTGCCGTCGAGGCGCAGCTCCAAGGCCCTGGTCATCCGCTTCGGCGCTTCCTTCCACACGGCCTGCACGGTGATCCCGGTGACCCCCGTCCGGGCGACCTCCCGGACCGGTGCGGACCACGCCAGCCGGGCGAGCACCTCGTCGGGGGTACCGGCGACGTCGATGGCCAGCGTCGCCCGGCCCACCAGCCGGCGGATGGCATCGGATGGACCCGGCCGGGATCGGACGGGCGGCGGCAGCACGGTGTCGGCCGGTGCGAATGCGGCCACCACCTCCTCCTCGGGCATGGTCAGGTACAGCGCCGCCGCTGCGGTGAAGACCATGACCACCGCGCTCATGACCCGCGACTCGGCGGCCGCCGAGTTGTCCAGCTCCTCGGCCGTGCGAGCCGGGCGCGTCCCGTCGAGCTCGGTTGTGGCGGTGTCCCCGTCGTCGATCACCCTCGACCCGCCGACGCCGAGGAAGGTGGCGAAGAACGACGCGAACGCCGCCGCGGCAACCACGCCGAGCACCACCGCGCGCCACCCCCGCAGCGGCAGGGGAAGGGCTCGTGCGGCGGGGTGCGGGCCCTGGCGGCGGCTGAGGTCGAGGATCGTGGCGGCGTGCAGCGGGAACACCGCGAGGAACACCGGCACCACAACGACCCCCCACCACGACGCGGTGGGGGCGCCCGGCAGGAACGACGCGAGCCACATGGTCGCCACCGCCAGGAACCCGACGGTGGCGACCACGCCGAGGACCCGCTTGAGCCTCGGTGGCACGCCGTCGGGGAGCAGCGGCGAACGGGGCGGTGCCCAGGGCGAGCCGTCCCACCCCGGGGCCGATGGCGGGGGCGGCGCCGACGGCGGTGGGGGCAGGTGGGAGTAGCCGCCGCCGTCCATGGGTCCGGACGGTACCGGGCGGCGCCAGCCGGTGAGGGCGCGATGTCGTAGGTTCGCGCGCACCTCGCCCCACGTCACGGCGCCCTCGGAGGCCTCCTGTGTTCAAGCTGCTGCTCCTCCCGTTCAAGCTCGTCATCGGCTTCCTCAAGCTGTCCGGGGTGAAGGGCGCCCTGCTGCTCGCCATCGGGGTGGGCATCGGCCTCTTGATCGCGCCGCAGCGCGGGTCGGTGCTGCGGGCCCGCCTGGCCCAGAAGCTGCGCGAGAGCAACGGCAGCTCCGGCCTGCCGGCCGACGAGGACCTCTCGCTCTGATCTCCCCGGTGGGCCGGGCGCCTCGGACCGTCCGGTAGCATCGCCGAGCCATGTTCGAGTCACTGTCAGACCGTTTCGACGGCATCTTCAAGAAGCTCCGCGGCAAGGGTCGCCTCAGCGAGGCCGATGTCGACGAGGTCCTGCGCGAGATCCGCCTCGCCCTCCTCGAGGCCGACGTCAACTTCACGGTGGTGCGAGGCCTGGTGGGCCGCATCCGCGAGCAGGCCGTCGGCGCCGACCTGCACGGCGCGCTCGACCCCGCCCAGCAGGTGGTCGACATCGTCCACCGGGAGCTGATCGCCACCCTCGGCGGCGAGACCATCCGCATCACCTACGCCTCCAAGCCGCCCACCGTGGTGCTCATGGCGGGCCTCCAGGGCTCGGGCAAGACCACCAACTCGGCCAAGCTCGCCCGCTGGTTCAAGGGCCAGGGCCGCAACCCCATGCTCGTGGGCGCCGACCTCCAGCGCCCGGCCGCGGTGGCCCAGCTCCGCACGCTCGCCAAGCAGGTCGACGTGCCCGTCTACTCGGCGCCAGACGACGTGGTGGCATCGGGTCAGGGAGACCCGGTCCAGGTGGCGCTCGGCTGCATCGCCGAGGCCAAGCGCCTCGGGCGAGACGTCGTCATCGTCGACACCGCCGGTCGCCTCGCCATCGACGCCGAGCTCATGGAGCAGGTGCGTCAGATCTCCCAGGCCACCGAGCCCGACTACACGTTCCTCGTGGTCGACGCCATGACCGGCCAGGACGCCGTCACCGTCGCCGAGAACTTCCACCAGACCCTCGAGCTCGACGGCGTCATCCTCACCAAGCTCGACGGCGACGCGCGCGGTGGTGCCGCCCTCTCGGTCAAGGAGGTGGTGGGCAAGCCCATCGCCTTCGCGTCCACCGGGGAGAAGCTCGACGACTTCGACCTGTTCCACCCGGACCGCCTCGCCGGCCGGATCCTGGGCATGGGCGACATCCTCACCCTGATCGACAAGGCCAAGGAGGCCTTCGACGAGCAGCAGGCCGAAGAGGCCGCGAACCGCATGCTCGAGGGCCAGTTCACCCTCGAGGACTTCCTCGAGCAGATGGCCCAGGTCAAGAAGATGGGCAACCTCGGCAACCTCATGAAGCTCATGCCGGGCATGCCCAAGGAGCTGCGCAACACCGAGATCGACGACCGCGAGCTCGCCCGCATCGAGGGGATCATCCACTCGATGACCCTCGCCGAGCGGCGCGATCCCAAGACGATCGACGGTTCTCGCCGCCTTCGCATCGCCAACGGCAGCGGGGTGAGCACCTCGGAGGTCAACGCGCTCCTCAAGCAGTTCGCCGAGATGCAGAAGATGATGAAGGGCCTCGGCGGCGGCCTGCTCGGCGGCGGGCGCAAGAAGGCCAAGAAGGGCAAGAAGGGTGGCCGGGTCACCCCCAAGGGCGGCTCGTCCCCTGCCGGCCTGCCCCCGGGCCTTCCCGGTGCCGGGCCGGCCAAGACCCCCTTCCGGTTGCCCGGCATCTGACCGGACGGGCCCGAGGGTTTGCGCCCGGGCATCCCGATGGCGCACCATGGCAGGCCGGTGTTCGCGCCCCGCGCGCCGCCCGCAGATCTCCCACGAACCGAAAACAGGAAGCACCAACATGGCCGTCAAGCTCCGCCTCATGCGGATGGGCAAGAAGAAGCAGCCCACCTACCGTGTCGTCGCCGCCGACGCCCGGTCGCCGCGCAACGGTCGGTTCATCGAGATCGTGGGCACCTACCAGCCCCGCCAGGACCCCTCGGTCATCCTGATCGACAACGAGAAGGCGCTGAAGTGGCTCCGCAACGGCGCCCAGCCCACCGAGTCGGTCGAGAAGCTGCTCAAGGTGTCCGGCGCCTGGGCCGAGTTCAAGGGCGAGGCTCCCGTCGCGGCTGCCTCCACCGACTCGTGAGCGACGTCGAGGAGACCCCCGAGGCCGCTGAGGCCGCTGAGGCCGGGACCGACGTGCCGAACGCCTCGGCCGTGCTCGAGTACCTCGTGAAGCAGGTGGTCGACGACCCCGACGCCGTCTCGGTGTCCACCTCGCCGGGCCGCCACGGCGCCGTCCAGCTCGACGTGCGCGTCGGCGACGGCGACATGGGCCGGGTCATCGGCAAGCGGGGCCGCATCGCCCAGTCGATCCGCACGGTCGTGCGCGCCGCCGCCGTCAAGGACGAGACGTCGGTCGACATCGAGTTCGTCGA
>CAZIVZ010000375.1:0-3739 GCA_964542495.1 uncultured Aquihabitans sp. | reverse complement strand
CCCTGTAGGGATGATGGATTCCCGCAGGTGTCTCACCCCACCCTGACAGACAGGGTCGCCAGCGACCCGAAACGACATCCGCCGGCTCGTCCGCGCTCTCCAGGGAGTCCAGCTCGAGCATCACCATCATCCGAGTCTGAGGTTCGAGCTCGACACCGCACGCAGCAGGTCGGCGGCGACTTGGGCGCGGTCGAGCCAGGCCTCGGCCCACGGCTCGTAGCGGTAGCGGGTGAGCGTCGGGGCGGTGAGGCGTTCGAGGACCTCGTCGGCCCTCGCCGGGTCGATCGGACCGTGACCGGGTGCGGCGAGGGAGCGGGCCTCGTCGAGCAGCTCGAGCAGGTCGACCGTCACGTTGGTGGTGTCGAGCACGATCATGCGCGGACGCCGCTGCAGCCGCCACGCCTCGCTGCCCAGCGCCTTGCGGGCCTGCCACAGCAGGGTGCGCAGCCGCTGCCCCACCCGGGCGGCCGGCGCGGCGGGCCAGAGGTGCTCGGCCAGCTCCTCCTGGTGCAATCCCGCATCACCGGCGAGGGCGAGGATGACGAGGGCCCGCTGGGCGTGCTCGGTCATGAACGTGACCTCCCGGCCGTCGATCGCGATCGCCATCGGTTCGCGGCAGCGCACCGTGATCCGGCTGGAGGCTTCGGGCCAGCCCTGGGCCAGGACGCGCTCGAAGGCGAGGTCGTCGCGCGTGGCGGCACAGGCCTCGTCGCGAAGGGAGCCGGCGAGGTGGGGCGAGATGTTGGCCAGGAGGCGCAGCGCCTGGCACAGCAGGAGCCGCGCCCCGGCGGGGCGGAAGACCGCCACGCTCGCCTCCAGGACGGGCCGGGCCGCAGCGAGGTCACCGAGGTCGACCAGCACCGTCCCGAGGGCCAACCCGCACCGGGCCTGCTCGAACGCGCTCGGGCTGGTGGCCAGGGCCTCCTCGAGGAGCCGGCGCGCCGCTTGGGGGTGCCCGGCTGCCGACGTGGCGATGCCGAGCGCCCGGAGGGCGCAGTTCTCCCACCACCGGTCGCCGATGCTGCGCAGGATCTCCAGCGCGGCGCGGCCGTCGGCGACGGCTCGGGCGGGGTCGGCCGGAGCGCAGAACTCGGCGCGGGTGGCCAGCGCCATGCCCCGGTACCAGGCGATGTCGAGCTGCTCGGCCCGCCGGAGGGCCTCGGCCGCCTCGAACCACGCCTCGTCACACCGTCCACGGAAGCCGTGGGCCACGGCTCGGCCCATGGCCGCGAGCGGCCACTCGAAGCGGTCGTCGTCGTCGGTCATCTCGGCGAACGCCAGGTCGGCGGCGTCCAAGGTGGCGATGCTGCGCTCGAAGTCGCCCAGGACAAGGTCGGCCAGCGCCCGGTAGAGGAGGGCCCGCCCCTCGCCGCGGCGGTCGAGCCGGATGCGAGCGAGGCCCACCGCCTCGTCGGCAACGACGGCAGCTTCGTTCGGGTCCCCGGCGTGGTACGCCACCAGGCTCAGGTGGGCGAGCGCGTTGCACGACACCGGGCTGTCGTCGCCGAGGAGCGCACGCACCTCTCGCCACCTGACGGCCGCATCGCGATGGCGGCCGAGGCCCAGCAACCGCGTGCCGTCGACGTACGCCGCGTACCCCAGGCCGACCGAGTCCCCCCGGGCTCGGAAGCTGCGACGCGCCGAACGGATGGCCTGGGCGGCGTCGGTGCCGCCGGGGGCTGTGGCCACCAACGCCGCGGCCACGGCGAGGCGCGCCCAGGGCCGCCCGCGGAACGCGGTCAGATCGATCGCCGTCGGATCGAGCCCCAACAGGTCGGGTCGTCCCGCTTCGATGAGCGGTCGAGCGACCGCATCGAGCTCGGCGGCCGAGAGGCTCGAACCACGCGTCGATCGACGCCGTTGATTCCCGCCGACCACCATGTCGATCTCCCCCTGCGGCCGCCCGGACGACGCCCGGACGACGCCCGCCCCACACCCGGGTGCGGTCTCCGCCGGTTGCCCGGGGGCCAGGCTAGCCAGCGCTTTGACGCGCCTGTCACGGGTGGGCGGTACAACAGGCCCGGGTGGCGGGCCCCGGCTCGGTCGTGGAGGCCGACGATCCTGATCGTCGGCTTCCACGCCGCCGTCTCGAGACCTGGTCGACCTCGTCGACGACCGATCAGGCCACGGAAGTGCCGGCGGTGGCGCGCAGCCCGGCGATGGCGGCGTGCATCACCGTCTCGCGGAACTCGGGGGTGACGTCCTTGCGCTCCACCAGCTTGCGGTAGGTGAACGGGCCGATCACCAGGGACATGGCGGTGTCGAGGTCGAGGTCCTCGCTGATCTCGCCGCGCAGCTGGGCCAGCTGGAGCACGGTGCGGATGGGGCGGCGTCGCTCGGCCAGCACCGAGGTGAGCAGCTCGTCGATCTCCGGGTCTCGCTTGGCCTCGTCCATGAGCAGCGGGAGCAGGTCGTTGATGCGGCGTTCGTCCTCGGCTTCGCTGAAGCGTTCGAAGAGGAAGTGCAGGTCGCCGGCGAGCGAGCCGGTGTCGGGCGTGGGGTGCTCCACCAGGCACCGCCGGGCCGCCTTGGAGATCAGGCCCGCTCGGGTGCCGAAGTGGCGGTAGAGGGTGGACTTGGCCACTCCGGACCGAGCGGCGACCTCCTCGAAGGTGACGCCCTCCACCCCGTCGTCGAGCAACAGCTCGAGGGTGGCATCGAGCGCAGCGTTGTGCGCGTGTTCGGATCGGGGACGGGCCACGATCCGACAGCGTAGCGAAACCGCATCCAGATCGTTCCGGGGTGCAGGGGTGCAGTGGCGGATGTCACGAGCCGTCGTCGCAAAGGGTAGTGCGTTTCGGGCGTGGGCCTCGTAGAGTTCTGATCCGTTGGCGTAGCGAAACTGCGCGTCGACCTGTCCCTACCTGGAGTGCCGCCGTGCCGACCACCACCGACCACGAGATCGAGCCCGCGATCTACCACCGCCGTTGGGCGATCCTGGCGGTGCTCTGCACCAGCCTGATCATCGTCATCATCGGCAACACCGCCCTCAACGTGGCCATCCCCACGCTGGCTCGTGAGCTCGACGCCTCCACCAGCTCGTTGCAGTGGATGGTCGACGCCTACTCCCTGGTGTTCGCCGGCCTGCTCTTCACCGCCGGCACCATCGGCGACCGCTTCGGCCGCAAGGGCGCGCTGCAGGCGGGTCTGGCCCTGTTCCTGGTGGGTGCAGCGGTGGCATCCATGGCCGACAGCGCCTCGATGATCATCGCCGCCCGGGCGATCATGGGCGTGGCCGCCGCGTTCGTCATGCCCTCCACCCTGTCGATCCTGACCAACGTGTTCCCTGCCCACGAGCGGCCCAAGGCCATCGCCATCTGGGCCGGCATCTCCGGCGGCGGCGCTGCCATCGGGCCCATCGCGTCGGGCTACCTGCTCGAGCACTTCTGGTGGGGCTCGGTCTTCTTGGTCAACCTCCCCGTGATCCTCGTCGCCCTGGTGGCCGGCGCCATCTTGGTGCCCACCTCCAAGGACCCCGAGGAGCAGCCGCTCGACATCCCCGGCGCCGCCCTGTCGATCGTCGCGCTGGGCTCGCTGGTCTACGGGATCATCGAAGGCCCGGCCAAGGGGTGGGGGTCCACCGAGACGCTGCTCACCTTCGCACTCTCGGCGGTGGCCATGGCGCTGTTCTTCTGGCGGGAGAGCACGGCGCGCTACCCGATGCTCGACCTCGCGCTGTTCCGAGACCGCCGCTTCAGCGTGGCGTCGGGCGGCATGACGCTCACGTTCTTCGCCATGT
>CAZIVZ010000374.1:0-3746 GCA_964542495.1 uncultured Aquihabitans sp. | reverse complement strand
AGTTCACCTTCGACAACTGGCTGCACCCGTTTCGCAAGGCCGACTACACCCAGGCGCTGGTCACCAGCCTGAAGGTGGCCGCGCTGGCCTGCATCGTCGCCACGATCCTCGGCGGGCTCATGGCCCTGGCCCTGTCCCGCTACGAGTTCCGCGGCAAGGGACTGGTCAGCATCATCTTGGTGCTCCCCCTCACCACGCCCGAGATCGTGATGGGGTCGTCCCTGTTCACCCTCTTCTTCGGCCAGAACCTCGACTTCGGGTTCACCACGGTGGTGATCGCCCACATCCTCTTCTGCGTCAGCTTCGTGGCCCTCACCGTGCAGGCCCGCATACGCGGCTTCGACTGGACCCTCGAGGACGCTGCTCTGGACCTGGGGTCGTCGCCGCTACGCACCTTCCGCACGGTCACGTTCCCGCTGATCCTGCCCGGGATCGGGGCCGCGGCGCTGTTGTCGTTCGCCCTGTCGATCGACGACTACATCATCACCTCGTTCGTGGCCGGCGACAGCACCACCACCTTTCCCATGCGGATCTTCAACGCCAACAAGACCGAGATCCCGCCGCAGGTGCACGTGCTCGCCTCGGCCATCTTGCTCGTGGCCGTGGGCCTGATGGCCATGGGTGCCTGGCGGACCATCCGCCGCATCGCCGAGACCTGAGCGCGCCCGTCCACCCCGGACCTGCTCTTCCACTAGCAACGGAGCTGAACCCCGTGACCCCCTCGACCACCACCGCCCCCGACCTCCAAGCCCTCGCCAGCGCCCACCTCTGGGGCCACTTCTCCAAGCTCACCCCCGAGGACGCCGGGGGCACCGTGGTGATCGAGAGCGGCGACGGCTGCCACGTGTGGGACACCAACGGCAAGCGCTACCTCGACGGACTGGCCGGGCTGTTCACCGTGCAGGCCGGTCACGGCCGGACGGAGCTGGCCCGAGCCGCCGCCGCCCAAGCCGAGAAGCTGGCCTACTTCCCGGTCTGGACCTACGCCCACCCCACGGCCGTCGAGCTCGCCACCCGCCTCGCCTCGCTGGCGCCGGGCGACCTCAACCGCGTGTTCTTCACCACCGGCGGCGGCGAGGCGGTGGAGACGGCCTGGAAGCTCGCCCGGCAGTACCACGTGATGCGGGGCGACACCGGCCGCTACAAGGTCATCTCCCGGGAGCTGGCCTACCACGGCACCACGCTCGGGGCCCTCACCATCACCGGGTTGCAGGGCATCAAGGACCTCTT
Organism: uncultured Aquihabitans sp.; assembly: GCA_964542495.1. Taxonomy (GTDB): domain Bacteria; phylum Actinomycetota; class Acidimicrobiia; order Acidimicrobiales; family Iamiaceae; genus Aquihabitans. The sequence goes on along the minus strand of CAZIVZ010000374.1, from coordinate 2,516 downwards.
CGCCCCGATGCTCACCGACGCCGGCATCAAGGTGCCGAACACCAACTCGTACCGGCCCCACACCCTCCACCGGTTCAACGCCACGTCCGAGGACCACCACGCCCACGACCCGCTGGCGCCGGCCGAGGCGATCGAGGCGGCGATCCTCGAGGCCGGGCCCGAGACGGTGGCCGCGGTGTTCCTGGAGCCGGTGCAGAACTCCGGCGGCTGCTTCACCGCTCCCGACGGGTACTTCGCCCGCGTCCGCGAGATCTGCGACCGCTACGGGGTGCTCCTGGTGAGCGACGAGGTCATCTGCGCCTTCGGCCGCCTGGGCACCTGGTTCGGCGCCGAGCGGCTCGGCTACCAGCCCGACATGATCACCATGGCCAAGGGCCTCAGCTCGGGCTACTCCCCGATCGGAGGCGTCATGGTCTCGGACCGCATCGCCGAGGTCTTCCTCGAGCACGACGAGGCCTTCCTCCACGGCATCACCTTCGGTGGCCACCCCGTCAGCTGCGCGGTGGCGCTGGCCAACCTCGACCTCATGGAGCGAGACGGCCTCCTGGGCCACGTGCGGGCCAACGAGGACGGCTTCCGATCCGCGCTCGAGGGCCTGCTCGACCTGCCCATCGTGGGTGACGTGCGCGGGATGGGGTACTTCTACGGCATCGAGCTGGTGAAGGACACCGCCACCAAGGAGACCTTCACCGACGAGGAGTCCGACCGGCTCCTGCGCCACGTGCTCACCCCCAAGCTGATCTCGGAGGGCCTGCTGTGCCGGGCCGATGACCGGGGCGAGCCGGTCATCCAGCTGTCGCCGCCGCTGGTGGCCGGGCCGTCGGAGTTCGACGAGATGGCCCGCATCATCCGGTCGGCGCTGCTCGAAGCCATGGAGGCCATGACGTGACCGCACCCACCCCCCTCCTGGTGGGGGTGCCCACCGAGATCAAGCCCGACGAGGGCCGGGTGGCCATCACCCCCGACGGGGTGCGCGAGCTCAACGGCCACGGCGTCGACGTGCTGGTGCAGTCCGGCGCCGGCGACGGCGCCAGCATCCCCGACGCCGAGTACGTGGCCGTGGGCGCCGAGATCGTTCCCACCGCCGAGGAGGTCTGGGAGCACGCCGGGCTGGTCTGCAAGGTGAAGGAGCCCCAGGCGTCCGAGATCGGCTTCCTCCGGCCGGACCTGGTGCTGTTCACCTACCTCCACCTCGCCGCCTACCCCGGCGTCGCCGACGCCCTGCTCGCCGCCGGCACCACCGGCATCGCCTACGAGACCGTCCAGACCGCCGACGGCTCGCTGCCCCTGCTCGCGCCCATGAGCGAGGTGGCCGGCCGGATGTCGGTGCAGGTGGGGGCCCACTTCCTCGAACGCCACAACGGCGGCCGGGGCGTGCTCCTCGGCGGGGCCCCCGGGGTCCGGCCCGCCTCGGTGGTGGTGCTGGGCGCCGGCAACGTGGGGTGGAACGCGGCGTGGATGGCCGCCGGCCTCGAGGCCGAGGTCGACCTGCTCGACAAGAGCATCGACCGGCTCCGCCACGTCGACCAGATCCAGATGGGGCGGGTCACCACGCTGGCCTCCAACCGAGGCCAGGTGGAGCGGGTGGTCACCGGGGCCGACCTCGTGATCGGCGCCGTGCTGGTGGCCGGCGGCCGGGCGCCCGTGGTGGTCGACGAGGACCTGGTGCGGGCCATGAAGCCCGGTGCCGTCATCGTCGACATCGCCATCGACCAGGGCGGCTGCGTGGCCACGTCGCACGAGACCTCCCACCACGACCCCGTCTTCGAGAAGCACGGGGTGATCCACTACGCCGTGGGCAACATGCCCGGCGCCGTGCCCCACACCTCCACCTACGCGCTCACCAACGTCACCCTGCCGTACCTGGCCGAACTGGCCGGCCGGGGCGTGCGGGCCGCGGTGGAGCGAGACCCGGCCCTGGCCCTCGGCGTCAACACGCTGGGCGGTCACGTGGTCAACGAGCCGGTGGCCCACGCGCTCGGCCGAGCGCACGAACCGCTCCTCCCGCTGCTCGGAGCCGGCTGAGGTGGCCAGCGGCGGCGGGCTCCGTTCGACGGCTCCGGTGGGTCGCCGCGATCGGCCGGGGCGCGCCAGCGCGAGGGGCACGGGCGCGGCGCCCGCGCTCGACGACATCGACAAGGCCATCGTGCGGGCCCTCCAGGTGGACGGGCGCATGTCCTACGCCCGCCTCGGCCCGGAGGTGGGGCTCTCGCAGGCCGCGGTCCGCCAGCGGGTGCAGCGCCTGATCGACTCGGGAGCCATGCAGGTGGTGGCGGTCACCGACCCGCTGTCGGTGGGGTTCACCGTGCAGGCCATGATCGGCGTCCGTGCCGACGGCGACCTGCGGGCCCTGGCGGCCAGCCTCGCCGGGATCGATGAGATCGACTACGTGGTGATCTCGTCGGGCGGGTTCGACCTGCTGGTGGAGGTGGTGTGCGAGGACGCCGACCACCTCATGGCGGTGCTCAACGACACGATCCGCACCACGCCGGGCGTGCGCAGCGCCGAGGCCTTCA